>JAGHVI010000079.1 GCA_018064385.1 Candidatus Minthenecus merdequi | reverse complement strand
AATAAACTTATAGCATTTGACTTAATGTTCTAAAACGACCCCTACCCTCTGAATTTTACCACCGAGAGGAGGATTATATTTGTACAATGTGATAACGGAATGAAGCACCATTGGGAACTGTCGGTGAATGCTATCTTGTATGCGTAACGCAAGGTTTTCAATCAGTTTTGAGTTGTGGTGCATTTCGTGTGCAACTAACTGAAATACATTCTCGTAGTTGACAGTCGAATCTAAATCATCAGAAGCACCACACGAGTCTGCAACAGAGAGACGCAAATCTACCGTATATTTCGTTCCAACACGACTTTCCTCAGGATAGACACCATGAAAAGCATGGAACTCCATTCCCTCAATCAGTATTTCCATTATTTACCAGCGATAGTCTCAATCTCAACAAGGGCACCCATTGGCAAAGATTTCACTGCAAAAGCAGAGCGTGCAGGACACTCCTCTTTGTAATACAGTTTGTAAACATCATTCATAGCACCGAAATCAGCAATATCAGAGAGGAATACAGTGGTTTTGACAACATCTTTGAAATCGTAACCAGCCTCTGTCAGAATAGCTTGTACGTTTTTGAGAGACTGGTGTGTCTGCTCAGCAACACCACCCTCAGCAAATTTGCCTGTAGCAGGGTCGATTGGAAGTTGACCTGAGATAAATAACATTCCGTTTACCATAGTTGCCTGGCTATAAGGACCAATAGCAGCAGGTGCATTTTTTGTTGCAATTACTTTTTTCATGATTCAATAATTATTTTATTAATTGTGTTAGATATATTATCTCTCTGTTCATTAGTGAGTTGAGCCATCATTTCAACTACATAACCAGCTTCAAACAACTGCAGAAACTTCTCAATGTCATTGATTATCCCGTAAGCCTGACTAAGAAAAGTATCGCACTCTTCTCCCATCAAAAACTTGTCATTCATAGCAGCATTAACGAATGTCTGAGGTTCTGCTTCTTGACTATCACAAGCCTTCTTGAAATATTTTCCAGCGTCTTCGTATTTTCCAGTCAACGAGAGTGCATGAGCTAACATTTCCCATATTTTGAAAGATGGTGAAGCATATTCCAATTTGAACAACAAAGGGATAGCTTCGGTAAAGAGATGGTTTTCGCATAACTGACCAGCCAGCGACATCACAACATCATTATCGTCAGGCACAAGATTCATGAGCCTTCTGTTAATACGAATACAAATTGCAGAATGTCCGTCAATTGCGGAATGACATGCCAGCAAACGACGGAGTGTCCAGACATCGTCAGGCAACAGCACATCAGATTTGTCATACATCTCAATGGCAGACTGATATTTCTGCATCTGTTCGCAGCAATAACCAATCTTCTGGAAAATGTGCACATCTGTATCAATCACTTCATTTACACTATTAGCGTATAAAGGCAAGGCATTTCTATAATCCTTTGCAAAGAAAGCTGCATTCGCCATGATTGCTAATGTCTCGATTGGCAACAAAGATTTTAACGACTCGACCGACTCTTCAGTCAAAGCCACCGAAAATGGAGATGTAAAATCTGTATGGTTTGGCGCAAGATTATAAAACCTAAATATATTCATCACGGCATATCTCATTCTCAAAGCAAACTGCACCTCATCCGTATTCTTCAAATTATCATCAACCATATCTTGAAGATCATTCATTTGGTTAACTCCCATACTGCCAAGTGCTGTCTCCAAATTTGCTATACCCATTGACCTGAACATAAGGAAAAGCGAATAACGATCTGAGTCACAGATATTAGCCACACGTGAAAGTAAAGCAATATCTTTTTCGTTCATACATTTCACCGAATTGAACTCATAATATTGGAAAGTGAAAGGGAAGAACCAATGTGCAGTATCAGAAAAAAAAGGATACCCTTTCATTGCCTTGAAAGTTGCAAAATTGACATCCTTACCCTTCAACTGCATATCGTTGATTTTACGCATCTTGTCCATCAAAGGAGAACCCTCCAACAAACTTTCCCAATCAGGATTTTTACCTTTTTCCAAAATCGAATCAATGTTCAAATCCGAGCGTTTTTTTATAACCTCAGGGTAAATGGTCTTCTCAAACTCCTCGGCAATAACTTTAGTTTCATTAGTACGACACAGGAGTCCAAGAGATTTAGAGAGTCTTGAGCCACAAAGTGAATCAGCGAAAAATGCAGCGAACACATCTCGTTGTGATTTATCGTAAACGATTCGCGTAAAATGACACATCATAACAACAGCCAAGGCAACAAATGCCTCAGGTGTACGTATTTCCATCAACAGACGAACCATAGCTCTGTCATAATATCTTACACAACGCAACATTATTGCATAAACAATAAATGTCACGACAAACGAACTACTACGAGCAATAAACTCATTGAGAGCGGTTATGACAGCAGGCGAAGTCTTGCCGGAAAGCCAAATTTGGCGAAAAAGCACTATCAATTCAGCATCAAGATTAGCATTAATGCTTGAGGTATCAAACTTTTTAGACAAAGTCAACAGCAACACATCATCAGAAATATGAGAATTTTCTCTTACAATATACTCGTAACGTCTATGTTCGCGAATGCCATAACCTTCCTTCAAATCGTCATTCAATTCATATACCATCGCTTTGAGGTTCTCCATCATCGAATGATCCTCGTACAAAAAGCACTGTTTGCAAAGCATTACGATATTGTCATAACGTTGTTGAATCTCGTAATTCTCTTGTTTGACGTATGGTCTCATCTGTTTCAGGACAAGCGAGAGCATATTATCTTTCAATCTGTCTATTTGGACACTATACATAAATCATCCTAGTGCGCTTATTCTACGCAACTGCTGTTCGTTTTTAATAATTATTTTCTTACCTATCAATACGATAACCCCCTCTTCGTTAAACGAAGCAAGAGTTCTTATTGCATTGGCAGTAGTCATATTAGCATAATTTGCAATCTCCTCGCGAGTCAACATACAGCACAAACAACCAGTACTCATTTCGCGACCATAAGTTTCCATTATCATCAACAACGCATCAGCCATACGTCCACGTGTATGTTTCTGAGTCAGAGACACCAATCTACGGTCAATCACACCAAGGCGAACAGACAAGTCGCGGACAAAATTCAATCCGATAGCGGGATTACCAGCAATAATTTTCTTGACGATATTCAGTTTTACGACACGCACTACAACATCTGTCATAGCCACAGCGGTCAAGGTGTAATTCTCCTTTACAAAATAAGGACGATAGCCGAAAAAGTCGCCTTTCTTGACGAGACGCACCACCTGCCGTCTATCCATTCCCTCCTTATATATTTTCACTTTCCCTTCTATCAGGCAAAACAATTCTGATGGTTTGTCACCTTCTTTGTAAATAATCTTACCTTTTTCATACTCCCGGTCAATTTCAGAGAGCATAAGAATATGCTTTTCGTCACGGACAAGACCGTCGAAAAGAGAACCATAATCAAATATGTGCAACCTTCTTTTTTTTTCCATACAATATTGTGCAAAGGTACGATTTTTATTTGAAACCAGCAAAAAAATCACAGTAAAATATTTTTCTTTTTTCTTGTGGAAATTCGATTTATTATTCGTATCTTTGCAAAATGAAATTGACAAAGCAATTCATATCTAACAAAAAACATAAAGTATTATGCCACAATTATCTGAAAAAGGTAAAATCATGCCAGCTTCACCTATTCGCAAGTTGGTTCCATTCGCTGACGCTGCAAAACAGCGTGGTGTAAAAGTTTATCACCTCAACATCGGTCAGCCCGACATCGCCACTCCACAGTGTGCTCTTGACGCTGTCCGCGCATACGATGGTAAGGTTATTGAGTACAGCCACTCAGCTGGCAATCTCTCATATCGCAAGGGTTTGACCGAGTACTACAAAACGATTGGTATCAATATCACGCCAGACGAGATTATAGTCACGAATGGTGGTTCTGAGGCAATCACTATTGCAATGATGGCTTGTCTCAACCCAGGTGATGAGATTATCATTCCAGAGCCATTCTACACAAACTACAACTCATTTGCTCTTCAGGCAGGAGTCAAGGTGGTTCCTATTCGCACATCTATTGACAACGATTTTGCATTGCCATCAATCGAAGAGTTTGAAAAGATAATGACTCCTCGCACCAAGGCCATAATGATTTGTAATCCTAACAATCCGACAGGATATCTATACTCAGCAGACGAACTTGAGACTCTCCGTCAGATTGTCCTCAAACACGACTTATTCCTCTTTGCAGACGAGGTTTACCGTGAGTTCTGCTACGGTGGCAGCAAACACGTTTCGTGTATGACTCTCGCTGGGCTTGAGAATAACGTTGTTCTAATGGACTCAGTTTCAAAACGTTATTCTATGTGTGGTGTTCGTGTAGGTGCTATCATATCGCACAACAAAGAACTCATCAACGCTGCGCTTCGTTTTGGACAGGCTCGTCTTTGTCCTCCTTTCTATGGTCAATTAGCTGCCGAGGCTGCTCTCAAAACTCCAAAAGATTATTTTGATGGTGTTTACAACGAGTATATTGCTCGTCGAGATTATATGGTTAAGGCTCTCAACGAGATTCCAGGTGTATATTGTCCAAATCCTAAGGGTGCATTCTACACTGTTGTTCGTCTTCCAATAGATGATTCTGAGCGTTTTGCAAAATGGTTGCTCGAAGAATTTCAGTTCGATGGAAAAACCGTCATGGTTGCTCCAGCCGCAGGATTCTACTCTACTCCAGGATGTGGCAAAGACGAAGTACGCATCGCATACGTTCTGAAGATTGACGACCTCAAAGAAGCTATTCGCTGCCTTGGTGAAGCTCTCAAGGTTTACCCTGGACGCAAATAATCAACACATAAGTTATACAAGAGACGGGCAACCCATAAAGGTTGTCCGTTCTTTTTTGACACTTTTATGTAGTTACTTAGTGATTGAGAGCGAACTACAAAAGTTATCAAAAGAAAATTAAGTAAACAATACAGAACAAAATATTTCCTTGAAATTGGTTGGTAATATAGAAAAAAATTCGTACCTTTGCACTCGAATTGACGAAGAAGGGATTTTATTTAATCATGCGCTATTTCATATTCTTCGCATACGACGGGGGGAACTACAATGGTTGGCAGAAACAGCCAAACGGCATTACTGTTCAGGAAGTTATTGAACGCGCCCTAAGTATTATACTACGCGGAGAAATCACACTTACAGGAGCAGGACGAACTGATGCAGGTGTTCATGCGTTGGATATGGCAGCACATTTTGACACAAATACACATTTTGATACGAAACAATTAACTCAAAGGCTGAATAGTTTTCTGCCAAGCGACATAGCCATAAACCGCATTGTCAGGGTAAAAGACGATGCACACGCGCGTTTTGACGCACTATGGCGAAGATACGAATACCATATAACGACAATAAAATCGCCATTTTCGGTAGGGAGAGCAGCAAAGGTATATTACCCTTTGAACGTTGAAGCAATGAATCGTTGTGCAGCAAAACTGATAGGACGAAGAGACTACACGTCATTCAGCAAAGTGCACACAGATGTAAACAATTTCGTATGTGAGATTCGTATAGCAGAGTGGACAAAACAAGGCAACAATCTGATTTTTACTATTGAAGCCAATCGATTTCTTCGAGGAATGGTAAGAGCCATTGTAGGTACATTGGTCGAAATTGGTGGAGGTCGCAGGAACGAATCAGAATTTGATGCTATTATAGAAGCGCACAATCGAAGCAAAGCTGGTGAAGCTGCCGAAGCCTGCGGGCTTTACTTTGTAAAAGCAGAATACAAAATAAACATATATATATGAGAAAAAATCTACTCTTAATTATTGCAATAACTTTTGTCATAACGGGGTGTCAAAAAGAGAGCACCAACGACAAGGTCATGCAAATCATCAATCGAAAAATCTATACCGAAGCAAGTATTGACAGCATATCGACACTTATCACGTCGTCAAACGACTTAACAAAAGAACAAGTCAACGCACTCAGGATGGAGGTTGGCAACTTCATACGTGAATATGCCGAACACCTTTGCGACTCGCTTAACGAACGTCTAAACTCGCCAAGCCTTTCACCAAAAGAGACTCAAGAGTTGCTAAGAGACATAAACAATATGGTTGAGTCAAGCGACATAACAGGCATAGGGATTTTCAAAGTAGAAGGATATGTAACCTACGACATCTCGCCAATCTTCATTGCAGACATTTTCCGCAACTACCTGAGTACAGAAGAGTACGAATTTGCACAAATTGAACAAGAAGAGATGCAGCAACCATCAAACATTGATGCGGAAGTGACTATTTCATACCAAGAAGTAGCTGATCGTCTGTGGCGTTGCGAAAGGCTTATGAGTTCTGACAGCATAACAAACGACCTTCGCATCAGTCTCAAACCTTATATAAACACATATATGATAATAATGATATATGGAGCAGACAACACTCCTGCTTTCGATTGGGATACTCATGCGATGTCTCAAGATGCAAAAGATGCGTTGTTAAACTACGTAAGTGAACATCCTGATTCAGAGTGTAGTAAAACATTCAAAGAGTACATCGCTGTACTCGAAAAAAGCAAATACTACGAATCACAAGCAACACGTACATTTTATTTTAACTACTTAAGAAACAACTGATATGAGCAAATGGTTTGAATGCAAAGTCAAATATGACAAAAGTTTCAAAGAAGGAGAAGACCCACAACAAAGCAAGCCAGAGAACTATTTGGTTGATGCTCTCTCATTCACAGAAGCAGAATCTCGCATAATAGAAGAGATAACCCCCTATTCAATAGGTGGTATAGAAGTACAAGCAGTAAAGAAAAGCAACATAACTGAGATAGTGGAAAATGTTGACCCACAAGCAGACAAATGGTATAGAGCAAAGGTAATGTTCATCTCATTAGACAACGACAAAGAGAAGCGTACACCATGCCAATACCTAATCCAAGCAGCAGACTTTGGAGATGCATTCAAACAACTCACCGATGTTGGGTTAAAGAACATACAAGCTGAATACGACATTGCGTCTATTGCAGAGACAACAATAATGGACATATTCAAATACGAGCCAAAAGAGGAGAAAAAGGAATGATTGCAGAAAATCTGAAGGAGATACGTTCGGAACTAAGAGAGAGAGCCAAATTGGTTTGCGTCTCAAAATTTCACCCTAATGAAGCCATTATGGAGGCTTACAAAGCAGGAGAGAGAAGTTTTGGCGAGAATCGTCCTCAGGAGATGCTTGAAAAAGCCACTACCCTACCCGATGACATAGAATGGCACTTCATAGGCAACTTACAGACAAACAAAGTAAAGATAGTGGTGCCTTATGCAACAATAATTCACAGTATGTCAAACGAGAGATTGGTAGATGAGATTGAAAAACAAGCTGCAAAGATAGACAAGATACAAGATGTTCTAATAGAATTGCATGTTGCACAAGAAGAGAGCAAACAAGGTTTCTCGCCAGAAGAGGTCATAGCGCTATTCACGCGAGAATATATTGATAGACACACACATATCCGCATTTGCGGAGTGATGGGTATGGCAACAAACACCGAAGACGAAAGTATTGTGCGCAATGATTTTCAAAAGATACGAGACACATTTAACACCTTGAAAGAAAGAGTATTTGCAGGAGATGATAAATTTTGCGAGATTTCAATGGGGATGTCAGGTGACTGGCGAATAGCCCTTGAATATGGCAGTACTATTGTCAGAATCGGAAGTTCAATTTTCGGAGCAAGACAATATTAGTATATCCTGTTGAAAAATATATTGTTAAAAAGTTGCAGAAATGAAATATTTTCAGTAACTTTGCACGTTCAAAAAAATGGGGTAAGATTTATGGGTGATTCTATTAATTATGTTTTTAAATTGCAAGGCGGATGGTTCATGGTTGGACGCTTTTGAATTTATTTTTTGATAAATTACGCTGCACCTCAGCAATACAAGCAAAGCTTGATTGCTTTCGGTTTGTCGTCAGTTGCTAAAATGAGTCCACTTGAAAAAGTCCAAAAAACGACTTTTTCAAGTGGACTCATTTATAGAACTCACCATAACTCAAGTTACGATTTGCTTTTGCAGAGCTTTTAGCGACCTGCGAAACTTGAATTCAAGATAGATTTCCGCTGTACAACGCTTCTATCGGAAAAATCAAATCCCAATTCTCGCCCCACACGACATTGCCCATTTCTATCGAGAAATTTATGAAATTCTCCTCAATCAAGTACTTGTTGTATTGTGGATGTGGATGACTTCTGATATAATCACCGAAATTCAGCTCTTTTTGAGACCCGTCATTGAAAAATATCCGAAGAGAAAAATTTCCAATATATTTTGCAGATGATACTCTTATCTTTCTCATTTTTCAATCTTTTTTGTTGTTATGTTTGTACAAGTAACCTTTTTTTTCAGCACGAAAAAATCCACCCATTTTTGTACAATATCTTTATGATAATACTCAATAAATTTCTTAACTACAACAATATCTTTAACAGGCAGAGGGTCATAACCTTCTTTGTCTCGGATATTTATGGCTGATAGTTTTCCATCAGCAAGTACTAATTCAAATACTGATTGGTACTCTCCTTTCTGAACATGAACATGAATGGGTTCATGCTCATTAGAAAAGAAGAAAAAAATAAAATTCAGGTATGTAAAAATCTTTGGCATAAGAACAGTGAACTATCGCTTGCAAAGTTACGACAAATATTTGATTTATGCAATTTTTTTGTAAATAAAAAATCGTGAAGTGAAATTTCCATATAACCTCTTCGTAGTTTATTGGTAGTCAGCCATTCCTATGGCTGGTTTGATAAACCATGCGTTGATTAACGATGCCGTCAGGTATCGGATAATGTTTTAGCACGTTCAGAGAGCCAAGGTTTATTTCATACCTACGGCATGGGAATATCGGTACGTTGTGACATATTGTGATAACTCAAGTTGCAATTCACTCTTACAGAACTTTTAGCAACCTGCACCCTTTAATTATGATATATCACCGTTGTACAGAAGAAAAAATAAAATTCAGAAAAAGTCAGTCAGAATATTTTGTAATGTAAAATAATTTATGTAATTTTGCAGTCTCACTTAGAAT
>JAGHVI010000186.1 GCA_018064385.1 Candidatus Minthenecus merdequi | reverse complement strand
AACTTGTCCATGTTGCCTGTAGAGACAGTGCGCTCTATGCGTGAATTTTCGTCTATCGAAAGTATTTCGTTTAATTCTTCTAATGTCATAAAGATTAGGTATTAGATATGTACTCCCATGCTATGAGGTCAAAGTTGTCGAGTTGGAACTTCTTTTCGAGAAGCTGGTCTTTCGCTTCGCTGTCTTTTGCGGTTACGGTCTTGCGTTGCAGAAGATTCTTGATATTCTGCGTTGCCTGACGTGGCACCTTCTCGTTCATCCATTCCTTGATGATATTGGAAAGTCTCTCGACTTTCTTCTCGTCAGGATGCTCAATCCATTCAGGAAGGAAAGTAGGCTGCATTTTGTTGTTGCGAAGAAAATCGAGTGTCTGGGCTATGTTGACCTCTTCGATAGTTGTATGTGCGTTATGGTCAACGGGTTGGCAAATCAGGTATAGATTTTCGTATCTACGGTCACGTTCGTGAGCCTTGCGATGAGGATAACCGACAAGTGCGACAAGACTTTCGGGAATATCATTGAAGAGATCTGACTCTATCTTGAAACCAGAGAATGCTCCGACAGGCATAGAAAGGAAGAAATCCTTGCGACTATTGAGAAACTCTATCAAATCCTGACGGAACGTCTCAAGCGAAAGGTTGGCAAGAGTGACAGTCTGAGGCTGCTCTATATCGCTGATGTTCTTCTTCATCTGTTCGAGCAACTTCTTGGTGTTCTCGTCGATGATAGGATTGTCGGACATCATCTCCCTAATCTTCTGGTTGACGTCAAGCGTCTCTGCACCAACGATAGCCATAGCAACCATACGGTCGTTGATTCGTTTGGCAAGATTCAGCACCTCATCGTAATCGGTTGCCGGCCAGAAATTGATGCTACCAATTTCCTTGTTCTCAGAACCTATACGGTCGATACGACCAAAACGCTGAATCAGACGCACGGGATTCCAGTGAATGTCGTAATTAACCATAAGGTCTGCATCCTGAAGGTTTTGGCCCTCGGATAGACAGTCTGTTGCAATAAGTATATCAATTTCGTTGTTGACAAGGGTAAATGTCTCTGGGCTAATCTCTGGCAGAAGCGTTTTCCACTCGTCGTATGTCACATTCCATTTCTGACGTTCCGCATCATAATGTCCTTCATAGAAAATGTCGTTCATACGGGCGTAGTGGTCGTCCCATTTCTTTTCCTTATAAAGCTTGCTTATTGGGGCAAAACGCTGCAAAACCTGTCCGAACTTGGCGGTAGCGCCTTCGGGTGTATATGTGATGCTGCCAGAGACACAAGCCATCCTTGCCCGGAGTGCCGTATCTTTCGAGAGTTGGTCGTAGAGATATTTGGCAGTATCGCTGAAAGCGGTGAAGATGACCAGTTTGCGGTTCTTCTGATTCTGCTTGTCAAGTACTATACGTCTCAGTTCTTCAAGTTTTTCATCTTGTTTTGCACCAGAATCAAATTGCCGCTTGAAAAGCAGTATATTGTCATAGAACGACTGAAGTGCCCTGACATCATGTTCAAGATCTGCTTTGAATTCCTTTATTCCCTTCATCTTTGAAAGGTCAATGCGACCTTTGTCAAGAGAAGTCTTGATTTCATCATAATCTTCGTTTTCGTCGTCGGCAATATCACCAGTCTGGATGGTGATTGTAGAATTCTGCCCAAGGCTTATGAAATTGTCAACACGCCTCAATGTCTCCTTGTGCACATTCAGCACCTTCCCGACTGTAGTAAAGCAAGCGAACCAACTGCTTTCAAGACGCTTGGTGAACAGCGTAGCCATCATCTTGACAAGCGAAGCCTCACGGAAAGAATCATCCTGCCAATTCTTCGTGTTGGTGTTGCCCATATACATACTTGGTTTGTATGCAGTAAGGTTTGACGAGAGGAGAGCATCGTAAATTTCGTTGAAGCCATGGCAGTTGCCAAGTTCGCTGATGCCCTTGTATATGTTGACAGGCTCATTCTGCTTAGGGAAACCAAGGCTGTTCCTGGTTGTCTGTTCAACCATTTTGCGTGTTCGTGCAACGATAAGGCGGTCTGTGAGATTGAAGAACCTTGTCGGGAGTCTGCTGATTAGTCCGCCTATTGTACGGTCAGGCTGCTCAGTCCACTCAGTATATTTGGTCTGTGCGTTTTTGAACAGCGTTGTCAGAGATTCTACACCAAACTCCTCATCGAAAGCATTCTCACGACCATGACCTATGAGATTGAATTGGTTTCGCACATCCGCCAGACGGTTATTGATAGGTGTGGCGGAGAGTTGCAGTACTTTGACTATACGCTTGTCGTCATGGTCGGCAATAATCTGTTCGAGAAGCATTTCGTAGCGTTGCGACTTGTCGTTACGCAGGTTGTGGCTTTCGTCAACTACCACAAGCAATTTGTTTTGGCTCTTGAGGTAAGAGAGGCTGCCTTTCTGCTTTGTGGCGAGGCGGTCGCCCTGCAGGTCTGTATGGAAATTGACTATGAATCGCAGACGGTCATTCTCGAAACGTGAATCGGCAAACTCCTGATACTGTTCCCAGTTCTGCTGAAGTTTTTTAGGGCAGAAGACAGCGACCGTGTAACCCTTGTTTTGGAAATACCACATAACTGCAAGTGCTGAGAAAGTCTTGCCAAGCCCCACAGCGTCAGCCAAAATCGCACCATTGTGGCGTTCAAGTATTTGTATTAGAGAAATCACGCCTTTCTGCTGGTAGTCAAATAGGGTGTCCTTGTAAATGACGGTATTCTGAAGGAGGTCAATATCCTTGCGCAACTCAGGCGACTCGATGTCAATCTCAGACTTGAAATACTCAAAAAGGATTTTGTAGTAAATATCCTCCGGGGTGTATTTCCTAAGAATGGTGTCAGCTATCAGGTTGATGAAATATTGCTTTACAGTTATCTTCTCTGAT
Source organism: Candidatus Minthenecus merdequi (assembly GCA_018064385.1). Taxonomy (GTDB): domain Bacteria; phylum Bacteroidota; class Bacteroidia; order Bacteroidales; family Paludibacteraceae; genus Aphodosoma; species Aphodosoma merdequi. The sequence continues at coordinate 1,341 of JAGHVI010000186.1, read as the reverse complement.
TTAGGATTCTCAGGGTCAGAAGGAATGAGTTCATTGTCTTTAATTCCTTTCCAAAGTTCGTCAAACCATTTCTGATGAGAGACAAACGTTGTTGAATGACCAGTCTCGGCAACATTCAGTTCAACATTCGACGACTTCACTAAGCCAAGTCCAGCTTCAGTAAGATTGGAAGAACCTGTGATGTAACTATCGAATGATGATTCATTGTTGTCAGTGAAGATATATGATTTTGCATGGCAGAATGCTTTGGTTATAGCACGAATGGCAACATTGTCCTGACTGAGAAAGTCAATAGCCTTCTGCGCATCATCACTTAGCGAAAGCATTGACTTTATGCCATTGTCGTCCGACAGAAGGTCAATGGCACATTTACCCTCATCTTCTGGTGAACGACCTGCAATCTTGGATAGGACAAAACGAAATTTTGTATTGTCAGCCATCACCTCTTTGATGAAATTCAGTCCTTTAATGGTGAAAAAGCCTGTCACAACATCAAGATTACCCTCACGTCTGTTCTCCTTACCCATCAACGAGATAATGGCACGACCAGTGCTTGTTGTATCAATGGTTTTGATGTTGTTGTAGTCACTAATGTTGTCTATCAGCATAATATATCACATGTATAATAATCAGTCTGCAAATTTACGACAATATTCTGAATTGAGCAAAGATTTAAGGCGAAAAATTTCCATAAACTATTCAACACAACTCGTCCTCATGGCAAGCAGACTGACGAGGCGTCAGTGGTTTGGCGGTGCGGAAGTTTGAGGGATGTAGGAGGGTTGACTGCCATCGAAGATGAGGCGGTCGGTGAAGAGGTTAAGGCGAATGAAGAGTGTGAGTATTTCGGTGGTTATCTGTGGACATTTTTTTGTTGTGAGTGTGAGTTGCGGGCGGTTTGCGGTGAGGGCTTTGAGGGCATGGGTGTAGGTTGCGAGTATAAAGTAACGCACTGAGGTGTAGGGGCGTAGGTGTTGCGGGTCGTTGTGCTTATTGTAGTTTTCGGGGTGTTGTGCGAAGTCGGGGTTTATGCTGAGGGCGAGGCGGTTGTGCTCGTTCATTCTTTGTTCCCATTCCTTGCGTTTGAAGGGGAGTTTAAGGTCGAGGGAGGTGTAGAGAGAGGCGGTTTTGAAGATTTGGCGAGTACGGAGAGTGCCGAGGGTGGGTGGTTTGGTGTTGGGATTCCAGAGGAGATATGCGTAGATTTTCCCGTTTATGGTACGGTAATAGACGTCACTGGTGCGACTTAGTCTGCCAGAGATTGAGACGATTGGCATATTGTCGAAGGTATAGTCACGCATATTGTTGTTGGTTTGATTGTAAATGTTTGATAATCATATT
>JAGHVI010000215.1 GCA_018064385.1 Candidatus Minthenecus merdequi | reverse complement strand
GTTTGGGCAAAATAGGCAGGTTGTCTGCCATCGAAAGCGAGACGGTCGGAGAAGAGATTCAGGCGGATGAAAAGAGTCAGGATTTCAGTGGAGAGTTGTGGGCGGTTTGTTGTGGTGAGTGTGAGATGCGGGCGGTTTGTTGTTAGGAATTTTAGACGTCACTCTTGCGACTTAGTCTGCCAGAGATTGAGACGATTGGCATATTGTCGAAGGTATAGTCACGCATATTGATTTTGGTTTGATTATAAATGATTGATAATCATATTCACTGTCCGTATGGAGTAGGTTGTGCTAAGGTAAGGAGTTTTTTTGATATATGCAAGGGTTTTTGAAAAAAAAGACTTTTTCAAGTGGACTCAATAATTAATAGAACTACCCTATATAATACTTGCGGTCTTCCGATTTCTCGGAAGACCGCTTTTTTATTTCTGTTCTATGGTTTTATTTCTGATAAACTTTCTTTCCCTCAAACCAAGTGCTTTCAACATTTTTTTTGAGATATAATTATTGAAATAAAATAGGTGGAATTAAAAAAAAAGTTGTACCTTTGCACTCAAATCAAAACAGAGGCTGTAAAGGTTCTCGCATTACTCAAATCAGATAACGGGTTCTGCTGGTTTAGGTAATGAAATCAAATAAAAGAACCCACCTTTATATTATGAAACCAAAACATTTTCTTTCTATCGTATCCGTTACGATGGTGGTTATCGCAAGCATAATGCTTGCAGGTTGTAAAAAGGATGACCCGAAACAGCCACAGACGGACGAAGCCGACCTTGTGGTCTATGGCAAAATCTTCACCTCCGCAAAAGATGCCGACGGTAAATACATCTATGCCGATGCATTTGCGGTAAAGGACGGCAAATTCATCTATGTCGGTGACGACCAAAAAGTAAAATCCCTCATCGAGGAAGGAAAAACTCAGATTATTGACCGTAGAGGTAATGGTATCATTATCCCTGGCTGCTACGAAAGTCATGCGCACTACATGATGGCAAATGCCATACCTCTCATGGGAGGTCCTGCACTTGGGATTGAATCTACTCCAGACGATTTCAAGGCAGAGGTGAAAGCAGCATACCAAAGGGCAAAGGCAGCTGGCAAATCCAGCATCTACGGTTTCGGCTGGATGTATCAAGCTTTTGAATTGGAAGGCATGCCTACGCGTCAGGAACTGGATTCTATCTGTCCGGATATTGCTCTCTATGTAAATGATTCTGAATGTCATAAGGGTCTTGCCAATACCTTGTGTCTGCAGAATGCAGGAATAATTGATAAGGATGGCAATGTGCTCATCTCTCAGATAAGGGGTGGAGAAATTTGCATGGACGAAAATGGTAAGCCTACTGGTCTCTTGAAAGAACAGGCTGGTACTTATGTCCGTAGAAATGGCATAAACTTCAATGAAATTTTCCCAGTTACCTTGGCAATGACTGCCATTGAGCAATCGCAACAGCAATTGCTGGCTAATGGCTATGTTTCCTATATGGACGGATGGTCAAATATTTATGGAACAAATGCTTTCTACGAAGCAGCAGAACAACTTGACAAGGCTGGTAGTCTCAATATGCTGCTTGGTATGGCATACGAGTTCGAAAGTTCAACCAAAAGTGTGGCAGATGAGATTGACAATGCTATCGAGACTAAAAAATATACTAAGGGTCATGTCTATGCGGATTATGTCAAAATCTTCATCGATGGCACGGTTGAAAGTGGAACAGGCTTTACGCTTGAACCTTATCAAGAAACATCATTCGGTTACGGTATTGCCAACTGGGAGGAGAACGAAGTGACAGATATCACTCGTCTGGCAAATGCTGCTGGTATGACGATGCACGTTCATACGATGGGTGATGCTGCAGTGCATCGTGCTGTGAATGCTTTTGTTGCCAGTGGTCAGAAGGAACTTCGCAACACCGTGGTTCACGCACGCAATGTACCTCAGGAAGATTTTGCACGAATTGCAGAAAACAATATCGTGGTTGTCAGCGGAATGTTGTGGCACGGAATGTCCAGTGAAGTAGAGAAGATGCTCAATATGATTGTTCCTGCAAACCTGATGAGCAAGGCTTATCCTATGAAGTCGTATTTCAATGCTGGAGCTGTTATGACTTCGCATTGCGATTATCCTGCCACTTCAGGTTCGCCTAATGACCCATTTGGCATTATGGAGATTGCCGTTACCTGTCAGATGCATACTGATGGGGGATTGACCGATCCTTTCTGGATAGAAGAACGTATCTCGCGAGAGGAGGCGCTTCAGGCACTTACCATCAACGGGGCATATCAGATGCACGTTGAGAATGAGCGCGGTAGCATTGAAGTGGGCAAATACGCAGACTTTGTGTTTGTTGATAAAGATGTGCTCGATTGTGCCGAAGGAGATATCCACACTGCAAAGGCAGAATCCACATGGTTCGAGGGTAAACAGGTATATCCTGCCAAATAATATACTGCAACAAAAACGACAATCCGCATACAATGTCGTATGCGGATTGCCTTATTATCCCAAATAGGTCATCAGTCTTGAAAAGGCTTGACAAATCATTCTATGGCAACGCCATAGGTAACATTTATCTGTTCAGGGTGGTTCTATTAATTATGTTTTTTAGGTTACAGACTGATAAGTTCATAATTGGACGCTTTTGAATTTATTTTTGCATCTTGCTGCTTGTCAGTCGGTCACATAGCCCGCTATGCTCCCTTCTTTCGCA
>JAGHVI010000127.1 GCA_018064385.1 Candidatus Minthenecus merdequi | reverse complement strand
AAGCCCACTCGCGCCGATGGTACTGCGCTGCGTCGTGGAAGAGTAGGTCGCTGCCGTTTTTGCCGAGAGGTTCGCTGTTAAATGCGAACCTCTCTTTTTTTATCAGCGATTAAGTTATACATTTTTAACAATAATTGCTACTTGCTTGATTTATACTCAGATATCATTTTATCGTTGCAATATATTTAGCGATAAAAATATTTTGAAAATAATGTCAGAAATGCTTTGTTTGAAAGGAAATAATTCTTATCTTTGTACCCGAATTCAACCTAATACATTTCAGTTCAATTTTTATATATGGCTACGAAATCTGTTATATTAAAAGCTCTAAAAAAATACTTTGGATTTGATACATTCAAAGGCAATCAAGAAGAGATTGTGAAGTGTGTACTTGCTGGTAATGACACATTTGTGCTTATGCCAACAGGCGGAGGAAAGTCTCTTTGTTTTCAATTGCCTGCAGTTATTATGGATGGTACAGCTATAGTTGTTTCTCCTCTCATATCTTTAATGAAGAACCAAGTTGATATGATGAGAAGGTCTGCTGACGATGACCATATTGCACATTTCCTAAATTCTTCTCTTACTCGTACCGAGATAGAGATGGTCAAAGATGACCTACGTACGCAAAAGACAAAAATTCTATATGTTGCACCTGAATCTTTAGGTCGTGAAGATAATGTCGATTTCCTCAGAGGTATTACAATTTCATTCTTTGCTATTGACGAGGCTCATTGCATCTCAGAGTGGGGACATGATTTCCGCCCGGAATATCGCCGTTTGCGAGAAATCATAAACTCAATTGGCACAAGACCTATTGTTGCCCTGACAGCTACTGCAACACCAAAGGTTCAGCACGATATACTTAAAACTCTTCAGATGAATAGTCCGAAGGTTTTCAAATCATCATTTAATAGAACAAACTTATATTACGAAGTACGACCTAAAACAGAGACCATAGACAAAGAGATAATCAAATTCATAAAAAGTCAATCAGGTAAAAGTGGAATTGTATATTGTCTCAGTCGGAAAAAAGTCGAAGAACTAGCTGAATTGTTGCGGGCAAATGGTATTCGCGCAGAAGCTTACCATGCTGGATTAGACAATGAAAAGCGTAGTAAAACGCAAGACCGATTCCTCATGGAGGAAATAGATGTAATAGTCGCTACAATTGCCTTCGGTATGGGTATAGACAAACCCGATGTCCGATACGTCATTCACTACGAAATTCCAAAATCGCTTGAAGGCTACTATCAGGAAACTGGACGAGCTGGGCGTGATGGTGGAGAAGGACAGTGCATAGCATTCTACAGCAAAAAAGATTTGGCAAAACTTGAAAAATTTATGGACGGCAAACCGGATTCAGAAAAGGAAATTGGCCGTCAATTGCTCAACGAAACAGCAGCCTATGCAGAAAGTTCAATGTGCCGACGCCGACAACTGATGAACTACTTCGGTGAACAATATCTTGAAGACAACTGTGGCAATTGTGATAACTGTCTCAATCCAAAAGAGCAAATTGATGCCAGCGACCTGCTTCAATCTGTGCTTGAATTAATTGTAGCAACAAAAGAAAAATTTAAAGCTGAATTTATTATTGATGTGTTGCGTGGACGCCAGTCTGCCGATGTTACAGACTATGGGTTGGTTGACCACGAACTATTCGGTACTGTTGGCGAAGACGAAGATACCTTGTTACCTGCCGTCATTCGCGAGGCTATTGTTCGTGGTTATTTAACTCGAGGCGTTGAGAATTATGGAGTATTGAAAATTACGACTAAAGGCACTGAGTTTCTTGAAGAGGCTGGTGTATTCAAAGTCAGCAAAGACCATAGTTATGAAGACGAAGTAGAGGTCATTCCGCAGTTGAGCGGAGCCTCTTGTGCCGTTGACCCTGCGTTGTTTTCTATGTTAAAAGACTTACGCAAATGTATAGCAAAAGAGGTGGGACTTGCACCATACACCATATTCCAGGATCCATCACTTGAATCTATGGCAACAACATACCCAATCACACTTGAAGAATTGGCGACTGTGCCGGGAGTAAGTGCTGGAAAAGTTCAACGTTATGGTGAACAATTCATCGACTTAATCAAACGACATGTTGAAACCAACGAAATCGAACGGCCAGAGGATATCAGAATAAAATCTGCGGGCAATCGTTCTCGTAACAGAATTGACCTTATTCAAGCCATTGACCGCAAAGTTGCTATTGACGATATTGCAGAGCATCGTTGTTTGAGTGTTGGCGAAATTATTGATGAATTGGAATCAATTGTTTCATCGGGTATAAAACTTGATATCAACTACTTCCTGTATGATGTTTATGACCCGCAGGATATAGATGACATCTTTGATTATTTCAAAAACGAAGCTCAGACGGATGATTGGCACAAAGCTCTTCAAGAATTGGGCGAAGACGAATATGACGAAGACCAAGTGCGCTTAACTCGTATTAAATTCATTTCTGAAGTTTGTAACTAATACATTTTAAATTATATAATTATGGCAATTATCAAACCATTCAAAGGCGTTCGTCCTCCAAAAGAACTTGTCGAGAAAGTGGCTTCACGTCCTTACGATGTTCTTAACTCGGAAGAAGCACGCGAAGAGGCAAAGGGCAATCCAATGTCGCTCTATCACATTATCAAACCAGAAATCAACTTTGAACCAGGTACAGACGAGCACGACCCAAAAGTGTATCCAGAGGCACGTCGTCAGTTTGACCTGTTCCAAAAAAATGGATGGCTTGTTCAGGACAAGAAAGAAAACTACTATGTCTATGCTCAAACGATGAACGGCAAGACTCAGTATGGCCTTTGCGTTGGAGCTTACGCTGATGACTACGAAAAGGGAGTCATCAAGAAACACGAGCTTACCCGTGCAGACAAAGAGGAAGATCGTATGAAACATGTTCGTGTCAACGATGCTAACATCGAACCTGTTTTTTTTGCTTATCCTCACATTGACGAGATTGATCAGATTGTTGCTAACGTAACAGCAAAGACTCCTGAGTACGATTTCGTTGCTCCTGACGATGGTTTCGGTCACAAACTTTGGGTGATTGACGACGAAAAAACTATCGCACGTATAACTGAAATTTTTGCCAAATTGCCTGCATTCTATATTGCTGATGGTCATCATCGTTCAGCAGCTGCTGCTCTCGTTGGTAAAGAACGCAAGAATGCAAATCCTAACCATCGAGGTGACGAGGAGTACAACTACTTCCTTGCTGTTTGTTTCCCTGACAATCAATTGACTGTTATTGACTACAACCGTGTAGTGAAAGACCTCAACGGCTTGAGCGAGGCACAGTTCCTTGATGCTCTTGCAAAAGACTTCGATGTAAAGGAAATGGGCGCTGAAATATACAAACCTAACAAACTTCACAACTTCTCACTCTATCTTGGCGGTAAGTGGTATTCGCTCACAGCTAAGGAGGGACGTTACAATGACGCTGACCCTATAGGTCGTCTTGATGTCAAGGTTTCGTCTGACCTTATCCTTGACAAAATACTCGGTATCAAAGACCTTCGCAAGGACAAACGTATAGACTTTGTTGGTGGTATTCGTGGTCTTGGTGAGTTGAAACGTCGTGTTGATAATGGCGAGATGAAGATGGCACTTGCTCTTTATCCTGTTACAATGCAGCAGATTATTGACATAGCAGATAGCGGCAACATTATGCCTCCAAAGGCAACTTGGTTCGAACCAAAACTTCGTTCTGGTTTGATTATCCACAAGCTCGTCTGATAATCATAGATCTTGGGGAGAAACTTGATTTTGAAGTCTCTCCCCACTTTTATGTTATATTGTGCGTAAAATATTACTGACATTATTACCTTTTTTAATCGCAATGTCACTCTTTGGTCAATTTCCAGAGAGTGGTACTCTTGCTGTGCCTAAAAAATATGACCCTTTTGCCAATGATGTGAGAACGTGGAAGATAGATGGTCGTTATGGTGTGGCTGATACGCTTGAGATTGACTCGGTTATCCGAAGTCATCAGGACAATCGTCCCGACAATAATTACAGTATCGCGAACTCTTGGAATGGTAACCTTGGTTCGCCAATGGAGTCAAAAGTTTTCTTTGACCGTTATTACGATTCGCGACATTTGTTGCGTCATAAATCAGAAAATATGTTCTCTTCGGCATACGAGGCTTATACCATCTTGCCTGAAGATATGCAATATTACGATTCTCATCATCCTTTTGCTCAATTTGCCTATCGTACAGCATTTCCAATTAACAGAGAGGAGGACTATGTCAAGGCACTTTTTACGATGAATGCTAATAAATTTATCAGTTATGGTGGCTTGTGCAATTTTATTTATGGTCGAGGTCAGTACAAAAATCAGTCATCGAATATGATTAATGGAGGTTTTTGGTTTAGATACACTGGCAAACCATACGAAATGAATATTTCTGTTATGTTTAACGATTACAAAAATCGTGAGAATGGAGGTATTGAGGATAACAGTTATGTACTTGCAGCGAAAGATATTGAGGCGATAAATATGCCAATAAACTTTGATGGTGCTCAATCAAAATATCGTGACTATTGTTATCATTTGAACCATAGATACAGAATCGGACGATATGTTGAGGATTCAATCTCGGCAGATTCAACTCGCGTTTATTATCAACCAATTGTTGTTCTCGCTCATCAGTTTAGGGCAGAAGATGTTAAAAGGCATTATATAGAAACAGCTATGCCTCAGAACTATTACGAAACATATAATTATTCAGAGACGGCAACTCATGACTCGACTGCTTATTGGACTATAACAAATACTATTTCAGCAACGTTGGACGAATCTTTCAACAAAAAAGCGAAATTTGGTCTTTCGGCTTTCATTGAGTACGAAGTCAGACATTTCGGAGTTGGGTATAGAGGTTCTGAGGATACAGCGACAGTGATGAATGAAACTTTGCACAATCTTTGCGTAGGTGCAATATGGAGCAAGAATCAGGGAAAATTCATCAAATATAATTTTAATGGCAAGGTGTATTTGGCTGGTGAAAGGACAGGGAATTTTGATGTTAACGGTGATTTGAAGGGATTTATTCCATTCAAAATGAAGAGAGATACGGTGAACAAAAATGGGCTGGAGATTTCGGCAGGGGCAAGTTTTTCGCGCACTTCGCCAGACAGACTTTATTATCGTTACTACTCAAATCATTATGCGTGGGATAATTCAAATTTTAGAAATCCTTTGACGTTGGATATCCGTGGAAGGGTAGGGTTGACTGTTGCTGAACAGGAATTGGAATTCGGTGTCAATTTTCGTAATGTTACCGATTACACATACTTGAATGAAGTGGCTTTGCCAGCGCAATATGATGGTAATATACAGGTTCTTGCCTTTGATGCAAAAATCAATTTGAAAGCTTGGTTATTTCATCTTGATACGCGAGCAGTCTATCAAATAACAAGCAATCGCAATGTGTTGCCGCTTCCTGATGTGGCTTTGTACAGCAACTTTTATTTTATGCATTCGTTCTTCAAGAAGGTGCTGACATTGCAGTTGGGTGTCAGTGTGAGGTATCATACATTATACTATGCAAATGTTTATGTTCCTGCATTAGGTCAGTTTGCGTTGCAAAAAGAGCAGGAGATAGGCAATTATCCTGAGATGAATGTATATTTGAATTTTCACGTAAAGACGATAAGATTCTTCGTTCAGTACTATAATTTCAATAAAGGTTTATTTGGTGGCAGCAATTACTTGTCAATGTCGCATTATCCAATCAATCCTGGAACATTCCAAATGGGTTTTTCGTGGAACTTTTGGAATTAGTTTGTTTCCATACAGAGATCGTTGAAAGGACAATAGTTGCAGTGTTCTTTGTTTGAGGTACAGCGCAGAAATTGTGTAGGGTTATTTATGTTATTGCGCAGGTCGGTAAGGGTCTCGTTTAGTTTTTCTTCGAATTGTTCCTTAACATTTTCGTAATCATTTATTTCAATGGTATTACCATCAATCTCTATACGAATTGGAGTAAGGGTTTTTGCGTCTTCCTGTTTTGTCAGTGAGTAGATTTTGAGGAGTTGCGGAACGAGTTTTGCGTTGGCAAAAGAGGGTATGCGACTGAGAATAGCACAATAAAGAAGAATCTGCATAACCTCAAGGTCGTATTTCTTAACTTTGTCCATTGAGAACATACGGTCAAGCGAGGCTGTGGTGACATCGAGAGAAGTCTTATAGTCAATTATGATGTATTCTCCAGTTTCTAGATGATCAATGCGGTCAATGATAGCTTTGATGTGAAAATCATTTAATTCCGCATAATAAGAAGATTCAGTGCGGACATCATAGAATTTTGGACGTGATTCGTCGAACTGTACAAGGCTGTGGACTATGGTACGGAGAGAGTTGAACGCTAGAATGTTGTAACCGCGATTGTGCCGTTGACCAGTGACATCAGTGTATGCTTGTTCGCAGACATTGTCAATAAGAGAAGAAATTGAGTCTGGTGGAAGAATGTGGTTTTCGCGTGTCTTTTTGTAATAATATTCCAAGGCACGATGAACAAGATTACCGAAAGTGCTATCTGAGATGGTATCGTCTATTTGGTCTTGTTCTCTGATATTGAGCAGATAAGTGTAGTAAAAACTGAGAGGGCAGGTGATGAATTTCTTAAGCGACGAGGCTGAAATGTTGGTGAGTGATAGCGGTGTTGCGTTTGGTTCGAAATATGGTGTGAAGAGGTTTGCAGATTGGTCGATATGGTTGATTTCCCCTTCATTAGCATTGTTGATTTTCTTATTATATATGTATTTCAATTGGTTATAAAAGCGCGAAACCTCGGTTTTTGAGTCTTCGTTTGTTGCTGTTGTGTATATGATGTCTAAGCGTTTGCAGCGGTGTAGCATACGGTAGAAATTGTATGAGTATATGCTGTTGGTGATTTCGTGAGAAGGAAGACCGTAAGGTTTGCGCAACGAATAAGGAATTATTGAGTTGTTTAGGTTATTGTTGCCTGGTACAAACTGGTCGTTGAAACCAACGAAAATGATATTGTCGAAATCGAGAAGTCGGCATTCCAAGAGTCCCATAATTTGAAGACCCTGAAGAGGTTCACCATTGAATTGAGCTTTAATCGAGCGAGTCAATCTACGTATGAGTGCGTATGTTTCTGATTGGTCTGCAGTGATTGAGACAGAATCAAGGTAAGATTTAAGCTTTTCGATTTGTTGAGTGTATTGACGAATGAAATGGTGGTCTATAACTTCAACATCAGTTGTTGGATTATTCTTATTGTCAATGTTTTCAAGGAGGCGATTGAGAATGCTGAGCAAGTATGCGAAGGCATCATTATTCCGTGTGAAGAGAGTTTCGTCGAGAGGTTTGAGTGTTTCGACTGGTATTCGTGATATGTTTTGCTGACGTATGTTTTTTATGATTTGCGTTAATTTTGAGTCTCGGCAGGTTTGGTCGTCGTAAAAATCGTTCAAAAATAATTTCAGGTAAGGGTGCGAAAGAAGGTCGAGCAGAGTCTTATGGTATATTTTAAGTACACCATCGCTGTCTGTTTCGATGCTGAGTTGCATACGTATGGCAAGATTGACAAAGTTGGCAATCTGTGTGTTAGCCAGAGGATAACCCATTGTGATATTGAGCCGTTTGACATTCTTGATGTTGGCAAGGGTCTCAACAAGCATACTTTCGTCAGCCAGTACTATGGCAGTATTATCTTCGATATTCAGGTTGTTTGTAGCAATGCTTTGCAAGGCGCGATGGAGAGAATCTCCTTCGTCGGCTGAGGTTATGCAAGGATATTCATTGATGTTGGTAGGTATGTTGAATTTGAAATTACGAATGTTCAGAGAGTGATAATCAAAATCTGTGTCTTGGCGTTCAACTGTGTTGTAGTCGAAAACCATACGGCGATTGGAGAACTTTTCGATTATATGTTTTTCGCTTTCAGTCAAGATATTGAATCCAGCAAAAGTGATTTTCTTGGCAAAAACAGGCAAATCTTTGGCATCACTGAGGTCACGGAAAAGCATACCTTCGTAGGCAATGCCTTGCTGGCGGAGGAGTGTGCCGAAAGTGTCGTAGAGGGGGAACATAATTCGCCAAAGAGTAGAAAAGCGTTGATGAAAAATGAGGGGGTTGTTGTCGGAATTTGCAAGTAGTGAGTCGTAGAAATGTCGGATGTCGTTGTCAGTGTTGGCAGTCAGACCTGATAGGTCATCGATGTTTTTGAATAGAGATTTTGCGTCAACGAGGTACTTGTCGATTTCGTTGAAATCGTGAAGGATTTTTGTGCCGAGTTCGATGAATGACTTCAGTTGGTGAGGAATGTCGGAGGAGTCAACTTTGCAAAAAGCTTTGAACAGCCATAAAAGGAGTTCTGTGTCGTCAGCACAGCGAAGCGGTGACAGCTCTTCGACAAAGCGGTTGATGTCAGTGACGTGTGGAAGAATGATTGTAGAACCATCCTGCGAGAGACGAGAAAGAGCACGTTTGAAGAAGAGGCCTGCACGGCGATTAGGAAAGACGTATGTTTCGTCGTGCAGGTCTATTGTTTTGCCATATCCTTCTATGGCTTTTTGTGCTAAAGAGTCTATAAATGCAATCATTAACTCTGGTAGCGATATGTTACGGTTTTCAATGTATTGTCAGTTGTAAGGAGTTTTATTTTGACTTTACAGGTTCAACAGTGTAACCAATTTTGCGAAGGAGGAGGATAACACCATCTGTGTTAAAAAGGTGTGCAGCGCCTACAACGAATAGAGTAGGGGCTTTCTTCATAATTTCTGGCATTTGGGTAAGCCAATTTTCGTTTCGCATCTTGAGAAGTTGTTCTTTATCATTTTTTGAAAGATTATCGCATTCGTTGTCGTTTTTCATATTCATAGCCTCTACGATGGCTTCTGCATTCTGATTGCGGTAAGCTTCGGTAAGGAGCAGGAGTTGTTTCTTGTTTGCATCAAAGTTATCAATCAAGCAATTTAGTGCTTCGACCTCTTTTTCAATGGTTTTAGCGTTGAGGAGTAATTCCATTTGGAATTTGTAGGTTTCGAGTCCGCCAACTATTTTTTTTGCCTGAATAGCCTGAAGCTGGAAATAGGCATCTATAGTGTTATTAGGGTCGAAAGGGTCGAATGCACCTGGATATTCTTTGAGGTAGAGGAATATTTCGATTTGTGTCATAATGGCAGAAGGACGCATTTTGCCCATTGAAGCAGATAACATAGGGTTATCCAATGGAGCACCAATAAGTTCCGTCATTAGTTTGTTGAGTTTATCGTAGTGCTCAGGGTCAAGAACGTCTTTGATGGTAGTATTTTCAGGTAGCATCATTGCTTTTTGGAATGCAGCAAGAGTATCTGGATTATTCTGATTTTCCATCAGAACCTCGCCATAAACTTGTTTTGTCTCTTTCATTGCAATGTCAATGCCTGGGATTTGTGAGACAAACGAAGCGTCAACAAGATGGTGGGTACCTACGATGTAGGATGC
>JAGHVI010000198.1 GCA_018064385.1 Candidatus Minthenecus merdequi | reverse complement strand
TCAGTCGGTCACAATGCCCGCATTGCTCCCTTCTTTCGCACAGCAATCTGCTAAAAATAAACTTCAAAATCGTCTCAACCTAATTAATAGAACCACCCTTACGTACCCATAACGAATACGTCATAGTCAAAATAGATAGTGGAAAATTTTGTCACTCAATCAAAGTACTTCCTCCAACTCGTCCAGTTCCCTCTCTCTCTCAACCAAATTCACGGCTAAATCTAAGGCAACTCTAGTGAGAACATCCTCGGATGACATCAAATTGAATCGGTTATGGTATGACTTTATCAAGTCTTCCACCAAACGACCGGCATCACGAAAAGTCTTTTCTTCGTCTCGCTCTACATTGAGCTTGCAGTTCTTGCCGTTGATGTTCAGATTTACAGTCATTTCTTATAACCTCTATTGGAATCCCTGCTTTACTGATTCACATCGTTTCTCAGCAGGGCGAGACAACTATCTATTTCTCGCACTATGTTGTTTATCCTGAGTGTGGCATTGCGCTTGCTGTTTTCGTTCCAAGCATACGCTCGAGCCAGTTTCAACCTTTCGTAGTCTGACTTCAATTTGGCATTACTCGAACTTATTTCTGCAATTTTTATCCGAAGTTCGGCTATTTCAGCGTTTTTTGCCGCAATTTCCGCTTCCGCTATTCTAAGACTGTCTTTCAGTGCCTTAGCTCGTTCAAGCAATCTGTTTTTTGCCTCTTCCACTATCTCTGGACTATGTTTCAAAATGCGCTGCAAAGTTAATGTTTTTTTTCTGAAAAAACAAGGGTTTCCCAATAATTTTCTTTTTTTTATTTTATCTTTCTTTTTTCTGAAAAATTATCACTGAAAATTTCTCCCAATTTTTTTTGAAATCTCGTTTTTTATATGTAATTTTGCAATTTCATATTATCCTAAAATGTTTATTGAGAAGATTGATTCTCCTGATGACCTCAAAAAATTGAAAATTAGTGATTTGTCTGAGGTCTGTCAGGAACTGAGAACTTACATTATTGAGCAACTTGCGCACAATCCAGGTCATCTTGGTGCCTCACTTGGTGCTGTTGAACTGACTGTTGCTTTACATTATGTGTTCAATACTCCCTACGACCGCATAGTTTGGGATGTCGGTCATCAAGCTTACGCTCACAAGATATTGACAGGAAGACGCGAAGCTTTCAAAACTAATCGTATGTTTCGCGGCATCAGTGGTTTTCCTTCCCCCAAGGAGAGTCCGTATGATGCTTTCGGTACCGGTCACTCGTCAACATCAATCTCGGCTGCCCTTGGAATGGCTATTGCTGCAAAACTGAAGGGTGAGGAAAACCGTCAAGTGGTAGCTGTTATCGGTGATGGTTCAATGACTGGTGGCTTGGCATATGAAGGCATCAACAATGCCTCAATCAATGATAATAATTTGTTGATTATCCTCAACGACAACCACATGGCGATTGACCCTATCCGTGGAGGTATGAGTAAGTTCCTCACCTCAATCCACCTATCGCCTAAATACAATAAACTGCGATGGAGTGGCTATAAACTGCTCGGTAAGGTGGGATTGATGAGCGAATCCAGACGTAATAAGGCTATCCGTCTCGGAAATACTCTGAAGAGTCTGACCTCAAAGAATACCGACAATAATGTCTTTGAGGGACTTAATATCCGTTATTTCGGTCCTGTTGACGGTCATAACGTTGAGGATTTGGTAAAAACTCTTCGTGAACTGAAAAATCACCGTGGTCCAAAGGTTCTCCACATTATAACTCATAAGGGCAAGGGTTATGAGCCTGCCGAAAAAAATGAAACCATTTGGCACGCTCCGGGACAGTTTGATGTGCAAACCGGTGAACGCGTGAAGAACAGTGGAGGTGTGCACCCTCCTAAGTTTCAGGACGTTTTCGGTAACACCCTCCTCGAACTTGCCCAACTTGATGAACGTATTGTTGGAATAACACCTGCAATGCCTTCCGGTTGTTCGATGAATATTATGATGAAGGCAATGCCTTCCCGAACTTTCGATGTCGGTATTGCTGAAGGTCATGCAGTTACTTTTTCGGCAGGTCTTGCCAAGGAGGGTATGATTCCTTTCTGTAATATCTATTCTTCGTTTATGCAACGCGCTTACGATGGCGTGATTCACGATACTGCTCTCCAAAAACTAAAAGTTATTTTCTGTCTTGACCGCGCTGGAATAGTAGGTAATGATGGTGCCACTCATCATGGTCAGTTTGATATTGCAATGTTCCGTCCAGTACCGAATCTAACCATTGCTGCACCCCGAAATGAGCATGAACTGCGAAACCTTATGCTGACCGCCGTCAAATCTGATTGTGGTCCTTGGATTATCCGTTATCCTCGCGGCAATGGTGTGCTGTGCGATTGGCATAACGAGATGAAGGTACTCCCCATCGGTCGTGGCGAAAGGTTACGAATGGGTAAGGATATTTGCGTAGTCGGTATCGGTCCTATCCTTTATACTGCCGAGAAGGCCATCACTCGCATTTCTGATTGTCAGATTGGACTCTATGACCTCCGCTTTGCAAAACCTTTGGACGATGAACTCCTCGCTGAAATAGCTCAGAATTACAATACCATATTTACAGTCGAGGATGGTGCGGTGATTGGCGGTGTCGGCTCGGCTGTCGAGGAATGGATGATGGCTCACGGACATAAGCCTGATATACACCGTCTTGGACTCCCCGATTCATTTATTGAACACGGCTCTCCATCTGAATTATACCACTTGCTCAATCTTGACGAGGAGGGCATTTACAATACTCTTTGTAATACAATATAATTAAGGTGAGTTCTAAAAATTCACCATTAAGAAAGAAATATAAAGACAAGTAACAAATAAACTTTTTGGTGTTTTTGAAGTTTCTTTT
>JAGHVI010000093.1 GCA_018064385.1 Candidatus Minthenecus merdequi | reverse complement strand
CTCTTGTGCAGTGTATTGTTTGCACAAGAACCAAATCTCCCTCGCGCGTTTCTGACCCACCATTCTCGCTAAATACGAAGCCCCGAAACCTGCGTCAAACGACCCTACCTTAGGTCCCGTCTGTCCAAAACGTGCATTCTCCGACGCTATCGTCAAATCACATACAACGTGCAATACATGTCCTCCGCCTATTGCATAACCGTTCACCATTGCGATAACTGGTTTTGGCAGACGCCTTATCTGCATCTGAACATCCAGCACGCTCAGCCTTGGCACACCTTCGCTGTCTATATAACCTCCTCGCCCTTTTACGTGCATATCACCCCCTGCGCAGAATGCCATATCTCCTGCACCTGTCAGTATCACAACCCTTATACCTTGACACTCACGGCAGTAAGCAAACGCACGACTCATTTCCAATGTTGTCAACGGTGTGAAGGCATTCCTGCACTCAGGCCTGTTGATAGTAATCTTTGCGATTTTGTTGTACTCCTCAAAGAGTATCTCCTTAAAATCAAAACCTTCAATCTTTTTCCATGTCCTCATATTCCAATATTTTTGTTTTATCTCCATTGATTAACCATCTTAACCCTTCGTCAACCTCACCTAATGTTGTCACTTTCATATAGTCAACACCAAAACTTTCGCACAGTCCTTTGCACGTTGCATTGTGTTTGCCAACCACAAATGCCCGGGCATCACTGTCCTCCAGTCCCTTGAAACGCTTGAATATCTTTCCCCCGCCATTGTTCATTACTATAACCCTGAATTTCCCTGGCAAATGTTCTCTCCACAGTGCATTGCTGTCATAGAAGAAACTCAAATCCCCCGTTACGCAGATACATAATTTTCCACTCCCTCTCGCAATCCCCAATGCCGTTGACACACTGCCCTCAATACCATTCACCCCTCTGTTACAATATATATTATGGCTTGCATAACGACAAGCATACCTCACTGCCATACTGTTGGCATAACAGACGTTGCAGTCAACGTCCCTCACCAACATCTCAAATCTCCTCACAACCTCTTCCTCCACTGTATTGCATTCTTTTTCTCCTCTTTGTATTTCATTCCACCGCTTGCCATATCTCCTCTTCGTAGCAACTTCCTCAAGCTTATGCGTCACATCGTTTAAGTCGTCAAACACTACATTCCGCAGATTCATAAAAGTGTCCGCAATCTCTCCGTCAGCCGATACATACCACTGTACGGCATTTTTGGCTTTCCTCAGAAACTCTTTGACCCTCTTGCTCACAATCGTCCCTCCAAGGTAGATAACCATCTCCGGTTCTTCCATCTCTTCTATGAATGACTCGCCGTCCGACCAAATTCCACACCATCCCAAAGGCTCTGCGACGATAGCCGCACTTTCGCTGAGTTTCGCAAGGTTAGGAGTTTTCCTCTCCTGCCCCACGATTATCATAACTTTCTCGCACCTGACAAATTCTTTCACCAGACTCTCGGTGTCTCTCAAACTCACGACCCTTTCATCTCCCAATCTCTCACGGTTGAATTTGTACAGTGGCTCGCTCAGCGGTACATTGATATGTACTGGCCTGAGATGATGCTTAGCCATCAGCAATGTCTTGTTCATAAGCCAGTTGCAGCTCCAATGCTCAACCTCGTCCTTAACCTCTGGCAAATTTACAGACTCAACGCACCAACGTTTCAACGCTCCAGGTTGTTCAATTGTCTGTCCGTCCAGTTGTTCAATCCATTCCGCAGGTCTGTCGGCTGAGATAACAATCAGTGGTACATGCTGATACCACGCCTCGGCTACAGCAGGCAATGTGTTCAGCAGTGCACTGCCTGATGTCACGCAGACTACTGTCGGTTGTCCTGTGGATAATGAAATTCCCATAGCCTCAAAAGCCGCCGAACGCTCGTCCGTGGCGGCAAAACACTCAATCCCCAGACATTCCGTCAGGTTGTTGACTATTGCAGCATTACGACTGCCAGGACACACAACAGCGTGGCCCACACCGTGTTCTCTCAGCAGTGCCGTCAATATTGCTATATTTTCTTTGTCACTAAACATCTTCTGATTGTTTCCATTTTGTTTTCCGTCTCTTTCCATTCGCTCTCAGCATCGCTTTCCGCCATCAGTCCTCCCCCTGCGTATAGCCAGTATCCGTTCTGTGCTATCTGTGCGCAGCGCAGCGTCACGAACAGCAGGCACGACTCTTCTGTCGCCAACCCAAAGAATCCGCTGTAGAATTCTCGCTCATATCCTTCGTTCTCGGTTATGAACGCAAAGACTTTTTTTGTTGGCATTCCACATACGGCTGGTGTAGGGTGCAACCGATCTACGATGTTCGTCCAATGTCGCTGGCTGACAAAACTAAAGTCGCTTCGCAGGTGCAGCAGTTTCCCTGCCTTCACCGTCCTTGGACGTTCTTCCATTACAGTCTCACTGCATTTTCTTAACGTGTCGCCTATATAATCTGCCACTATGCGTTGCTCTGCTCGATTCTTTTCTGACCATTCTATTTCATTTTCACTCATCGTTCCTGCCAGTGCCATCGTACTGCCGATTTTTCCGTCCATACTCAATAGCAATTCTGGTGTTGCCACAATCCACGTCCCTGTCATCTCTGTGGTTATCAGTGCTACCGTTTGGTCTTTGTATAACTTACACGCTTTGTCGAAACTCTTCAATATGTCAATTTCGCCATCGTACCATTTGCGTCGCGAAAGAACAATCTTGTCAAAAGTCCCGTCCGTCAACCTCTCGTGAAATGCGTAGAAAGCACTCTCGTATCTCTCTTTCGTACTCCCCAAGTCTGTCGTATTACTGGCAAGCCATACGTTGTCCACCTCAATACGGTCGTCTTGTATGATGAGTTTTTTGCCTTTGAAATTGCTGATAATGAACCCATTCATTCCTTTCTCGTAGGGCATCACCTTTCCTGCAATTCTCAAAACTTCCTCTCGGCCTGCGCCTCTGTATAAAACCATTCCTTTCATAATGCAAAGGTAGTTATTTATTTTGGTTTTTGCAACTATGTGATGATAAAAAAATAAACTCAAAAGCGTCCAAAGGTCGAGCAAACGAGAGCAGATATAAACTTGTTTAGATATGCCGAGTGCAGCCGACCTTCTCCAAAGGTCGAGCAAACGAGAGCAGATATAAACTTGTTTAGATATGCCGAGAGCAGCCGACCTTCTCCAATTATGAACCATCCTCTGATATAACATACAAACATAATTAATAGAACCACCCTATAGAACTCACCCCTCCAATTTATTTGATAAAATATTAAAAGAATTATTTGGAAGTTCGGATATTTCTTTGTACTTTTGCGGTTGAGTTCAGCATTTTCATCAAATTGTGACACTGATATATGCAACAAACTAATAAACATAGATTTGGAATCGATATCGGTTCAACAACCATTAAAGGTGTACTGATTGATTCGCAGGGTAATGTGCTCTTTTCGGACTACAGAAGACATAATGCTGATGTACCAGGGACTGCACGCGAGATGATTGCCAGATTGCGTGATAGGTGTGTCGTTGATCGTGTCGGTATCGTGATGACTGGTTCGGTTGGTATGGGGTATGCTGAACGTGCAAAAGTGAAGTTCGTACAAGAGGTCGTCGCTGCTAATGAGGTGATTAAGCGTCTTTACCCTGATGTGAGAACTTTCATAGACATTGGCGGCGAGGACTCTAAAATGGTTTTTTTTGAGGAGGGACGTGTGCCTGATATAAGAATGAATGGCAGTTGCGCTGGTGGCACTGGCGCTTTTATTGACCAAACTGCTTCCTTGTTGGGTGTTACTCCTTCTGAACTTAACGAGTTGGCTAAGCATTCAACAACTATTTACCCAATTGCATCACGCTGTGGCGTTTTCTCGAAGACTGATATACAGAATTTGCAGAGCCGCAAGGTGTCTAAAGAAGATATTGCTGCGAGTATGTTCCATTCTGTGGCTGTACAGGTCGTGTCCTCGTTGGCGCGTGGTATGGAGATTGAAGGAAAGGTGTTTTTGTGCGGTGGACCGTTTGCTTATTTGAGTGAGTTGTCTTTGCATTTCCAAAAGGTCCTCGGCTTAGCAGAATGTGAGTGCATTTTGCCTGATAAACCTGAGATTGTGCCTGCTTTGGGGTGCGCATTGATGGCTGAAAACGAGACGTATGATTTGTCTGTTATCGAAAATTTGATGGATGCTGAACGAGAGGAGAGCGGCTTGAAACCTCTGTTCGCTAATAAGACGGAAAAGACGTCCTGGCTTGTGGCTAAACAGGGTTATGAGTTGCCTGAATCTGACTCAGTTGATGACGTGCTGTTTTTGGGCGTTGATTCTGGATCTACGACCACAAAGTTGGTGGTGACTAATGCGCAAGGTGCTTTGGTTTTTGCTGATTATAGACAAAATAATGGTGACAGTTTTGGCGCTTTCCTCTCTTCGTTGTCCAAACTGAAAGAATCGTTGGGCGGTGATGCCGAAATCGCTGCAAGTTGTGCTACTGGTTATGGCGAAAATCTGCTGAAACAGGCTTTTAATCTGGATTATGGAATAGTCGAGACTATGGCTCATTTTGTCGCAGCAAGGCATATTATTCCTGATGTCAGTTTTGTGCTGGACATCGGAGGTCAGGATATGAAGGCTATTTTTGTGGAAAATGGTGCGATTCGCAGAATCGAAATCAACGAGGCTTGCTCGTCTGGGTGTGGCTCTTTCCTGCAGACTTTTGCTCGTATGTTGGGCTATGACGCTGATTCTTTCGACAATATGGCGTCTTTCTCTAAGAACCCATACGACCTCGGTACTCGTTGCACGGTGTTTATGAACTCTAAGGTGAAGCAAGCTATGCGCGAGGGTACTTCTGTGCCTGACATTGCTGCTGGTTTTAGTTACTCTGTTATTAAGAATTGTCTGTTCAAAGTGCTGAAACTTAGGTCTATTGACGAACTCGGAGAAAAAATTGTCGTGCAAGGAGGTACGTTCCGTAATAGTAGCGTAGTCAGAGCGTTGGAAATCCTTACTGGCAAAAATGTGGCAATCACTGACCACCCAGAGTTGATGGGCGCTTACGGGGCTGCTCTTTATGCCATAAAGCAAAAAACCAATTTATGAAACTGGAACAACTGATAAATGCCAATACTTTTACTTCTGCAAATGAGGTCTGCCCTGGCTGCGACAACCATTGCAATGTGAGGACTTTTACTTTCTCAAATGGTAGAACATATTTCTCTGGCAATAATTGCGAGAAGGTTTATGCTAATGAGCGCTCTAGTCTGTACACAGGGGTGAATATGTATGACGAAAAGTATAAGAAGTTGTTCAATAGACCTGCGGTTAAGAATGAAAATGCTCCTGTTGTCGGTATCCCTCGTGCGTTGGGCATCTACGAAAATTATCCTTTCTGGCATACGCTTTTCTCTTTCTGCGGAATTAAGGTCGTTTTGTCACATGTATCTTCTAATGTCCTGTACGAGAGTGGAGTGAAAACTATTATGGCTGACAATATCTGCTATCCTGCAAAATTGATGCATGGTCATGTCGTTGACCTTATGCGAAGAGGTGTGAAGCGGATTTTCTATCCTTATGTGGTTTATGAGCGTAAGGAGGATGATAAGTCGAAAAATAGCTTTAATTGCCCTATTGTCAGCGGCTATTCTGATGTGCTGAAGTCGTCAATTGATGCTGAAAAGGTTGATACTATGGTCGTTTCTATGAATGATTATGGGTTGATGGAGAAGTCGTGCGTTGAGTATCTGGCTACTTTCGGCATCTCGAAGAAAGTGGCTCGCAAGGCTGTCGCTGAGGCATGGCATGAGCAGAATGAGTATCTTGAGTGGTTGGAACATAGAGCTAAAGAGGTGTTGGATAATGCTATGGAAAGCCATCGTACAGTCATCCTCCTTGCTGGAAGACCTTATCACGTTGATCCGCAAATTGAACACAAAATTTCCTATGCTATTGCTGGCATGGGCGTTGATGTGATAACTGAACACGTGGCTATTCACGATGGTGCAGCGGTCTATCAGAAACTGAATGCACTCTGCCAGTGGGCTTACCCTAACCGAATTTTCAAAGCTGCCTATTTCGTCGGTAATCACTTATATTCAAGACTTCATTTCGTCGAATTGACCTCTTTCGGCTGTGGACCTGATGCCTTTATTTTGGACGAAGTGGCTAATATCTTGAACCGTTTTGGCAAGAATCTTACTACTCTTAAAATTGATGATGTGAACAATATTGGATCGCTGAGACTGAGAGTGCGTAGCCTTCTGGAAAGTGTCTCCGAAATGCAAGATTCTTTGAGAAAAAAGCAGTCTGATGAACACTGGACAACCAAAATTTTCGATATTGAAGACCGCCGCAGAACTCTTCTTGCTCCATATTTTGCCGAAGGATATTCTGAATACTTGCCTGCACTTTTCCACATCGTCGGATATAATTTAGTCAATCTGCCGATGGGTAGTCAAGAGGATGCAGAACAGGGTCTTAAATCAGCCAATAATGACATCTGTTATCCTGCAACTATTGTTGTCGGAAGTATAATTAATGCTTTGAAAAGTGGACGATATAATCGTGATGAGGTGGCTATTGTGATTACTCAGACTGGTGGCCAATGCCGTGCTTCTAATTACTATTCTCTCATCAAAAACGCTATGGTTCGCCATGGTTTTGCCGATGTCCCTGTTGTCTCAATGGCTATCGGCGAAGGCCTCAATAACCAACAACCGGGATTTACTGTGTCATGGCGCAAGTTGATGAGAATCCTTATGGAGGCTATCCTTTATGTCGATTCCCTCTACAAGATGTATTATCCTGCTGTGGTGCGCGAAAAGGTGAAAGGAACTGCCGAAAAACTGAAATGGAACTACATCGAACGTGGAACTGAGGCAGTTTGGCAGAAAAATAGAAAGGCTCTCCGTCATCTGCTCGAACAAGCTGTGCGTGATTTTTCTGATATAACAGATTTCTCGAAAAATGCTGAGCGAGTAGGTGTGGTTGGCGAAATTTATGTGAAATATAATAGTTTCAGTAATCATAGCGTTATCCCTTGGCTCGTTGATAAGGGCTTCGAGGTCGTACCTCCTATGCTTTCTGGCTTTTTCTCAACTTCGTTGGTCAGCCAAGCTGTCAATCGCCGCGAAAATATCAAACATGTCGAAACAAATTCGCTGGTTTATAACTTGATTCATGCTTATCTGATGTCCAAAATGCGGCAGTACGACAAGATATGTTCCTCATATCCTCTCTATCAGCCTTTTATTGACATTCGCACTAATGCTGACCTTGCTGCAAGGGTTATCAATTTGGCTGCTGATTTTGGCGAAGGGTGGTTCTTACCTGGCGAGATTTGTCATCTGGCTGAGCAGGGCGTTTGCCGAATTGTTTCGCTGCAACCTTTCGGTTGTATAGCTAATCATATAATTTCAAAGGGTATAGAAAAAAGAATTAAGAAACTTTACCCTAAGACCAATCTGTTGTTCCTGGATTTTGATAGTGGAACGTGCGAAGCTAATGTGTTCAATAGACTTAATTTCTTAATCGAAAACTAATCCCTATAGGTAGGGTGTTCAAAGTTGGATTAAAAACGAAACCAAAATCATTATAGGTGAGTTCTATAAATTCACTCAAGTTTCGCATGCTCAGCCTGGAAGGCTGTACTATGAGTAACCGAGCACTATGTGCTCGGTATATCAGCGATATAGGGTGGTTCTATTAATTAGGTTGAGACGATTTTGAAGTTTATTTTTAGCATATTGCTGTGCGAAAGAAGGGAGCAATGCGGGCATTGTGACCGACTGACAA
>JAGHVI010000151.1 GCA_018064385.1 Candidatus Minthenecus merdequi | reverse complement strand
ATGATGGTGAACTCTGATAACGCACGCTTTGAGGTTCCTGCCGCTGGCGTTTATGTTGTCCGCATTGACGGGCAGTCATTCCGCATTGTTGTCAAGTGATTTAGGTGTGGATTTGGCGAAATAGTCCAGTTCTTTTGTGAAAGAAGGGTGTGACTGGTACAACTGGATTATACCTTTGTCTTAATGTTGGACAAATTGGGAATTGAACTCCCAATTTGTCCGCAAAGATAAGGCATTTTTCTACACTACAAAATCTTTTTGCTTATTGTTTTGCTGTTTGCGAAAATAAACCTAACTTTGCAGCGCATTTGAAGAGGTTGTCAACAAAGAAGGAATATAACTGATGGGGCATTACAGAAGAAAATTTATACTATGAGAAAAGTAAAGATAACAGCTATGCGGCAGGTCATACATAAAGACCTTATGGCTAAGTACGAAAACCCTATAACCCATGCGTGTGACGTATGTGAGGGGATGTCGTGGGTCAGTGTGAACAGCGAGAAGCCTGATGGACTTTGCACCGAGGCTTGGAAGAGTATGAAAGAGTTTGTCGAAGCATTGGCGCAGGGCGAGGAGAATTTCTACGATGGCTGGATGAAGAATCCTAAGAGCGCAATGATTAGCTGCAATGATGGTTTCAGACCTGTATCTTTCTACCTTGAAGTTATTTGATTTCCACGGATAGGAATTTGTAAAAAAAGCTGCCGTCACAGCTGAGTGTGGCGGCAGTTTTTTTATATTGAAGAGAAAGAATGCTTTAGAATTCAGCGTTGTGCATATCGCCTGTCTCGGCAAACGCCTTGTGCATGTTGAAGCAAGTATTGATGTTCAATGGCGTATGGGACTTGGTGGCAGAATCGAGATATTTACGCAACATATCGCGGTATTCAGGAGCGACGCAGTTTTCGATTATGCAGTTTGCGCGCTGGATAGGGCTCTTGCCACGGAGGTCGGCAACACCGTGTTCGGTGATGAGAACCTTGACAGAGTGCTCAGACTGGTCGAGGTGCGAAACCATAGGGACAATGGCAGAAATCTTGCCGTCCTTAGCGGTGGATGGTGTTGTGAAGATGGAGATGTAGGCGTTGCGAGTGAAGTCGCATGATCCGCCGATACCGTTCATCATCTTCGTGCCGAGCACGTGAGTTGAGTTGACGTTGCCGAAGATGTCAGCCTCAAGAGCGGTGTTTATTGTAATCAGACCGAGACGGCGTGCAACCTCTGGGTTGTTTGAAAGCTCCTGTGGACGGAGGCATACACGCTGTTTGAAGAAGTCAAGGTCGTTGTAGATTTCCTCAAGTTTAGGTGCAGAAACTGTCAGTGAGCAGCCTGAAGCGAATTTGACACGGCCTTTCTTCATAAGGTCGATAACGGCATCCTGGATAACCTCGGTGTACATTTCGAAAGCAGGGATGTCCTTGTTCTCGCCAAGAGAGCCGAGAAGGGCATTTGCGATGTTGCCCACGCCCGACTGGATAGGGAGGAAAGATGCAGGAATGCGGCCAGCCTTCAACTCGCCAGCGAGGAAATTAGCGACATTTTCGCCGATTTTAGCGGTAACTTCGTCAACAGGTGAGAACTTGCCAACCTCGTTAGGGCGGTTGGTTTTTACGACAGCGACAATCTTTTTAGGGTCAACCTGAACGTAAGGTTTGCCGCAGCGGTCAGATGGTTTATAGACAGGGATAGCTTCGCGGCAAGGAGGATCCTGAGGTTCGTAGATATCGTGGATACCTTCGAGTTCCTCTGGGTGTGCTGCGTTAAGTTCAACGATGATTTTGTCTGCTAAACGGCATACAGTAGGAAGAATTCCCACACCAGATGTAGGGACGATTTTACCATCATCGGTCAGTTTGCAAGCCTCGACGATAGCGATGTTAGGTTTTGGCATGAAGCCGTAACGGAGTTCCTGAGCGAGGTGGCTGAGGTGCATGTCGAAATAGTGAGCTTCCTGAGCGTTGAGACGTGTACGCATATCCTTGTTCGACTGGTAAGGAGTGCGGAAAAGGACAGCATTTGCGCGTGCCAATGCACCATCAAGCGAGTCGCCAGTTGATGCACCGGTGTACATACCAATCCTGAATTCGCGTCCAGCGGCGTGTTCTGCCTCGGCACGTTTTGCGATTGCTGTTGGCACCTCTTTAGGGCAACCAGCAGGAGTAAATCCTGAAAAACCGACGATTTCACCGTTGTTTACAAACATTGCGGCTTCGTCGGCTGTCATAATTTTGTAGTTCATAATATGAGTATTTATATAGATGTTTTTCGGAGTGCAAAGATAGTAAATTTTTTTGGTAGAATTGAATTGACAGCTGAAAAAAAATTTATATATTTGCACTCTGAAATATCAATGAAATATCTGTATGACGAACGAAACAAAAAAGCAGACTGTCCTTCTGATTTTCACGGGGGGAACGATTAGTATGGGCGAAAGTCAGAGCAGCCATTCCCTTGCCCCTCTCGACACTGAAAAAGTGCTCAGTTTCCTTCCTGAATTGGGAATGATGAACGTCGATATACAATCTGTGGCTTTCAATCCATTGATTGATTCGAGCGACATTACTCCTGACAATTGGGTAAAAATAGCTGAAATCATCGAGAGTTACTATAATCGCTCAGATGGTTTTGTGGTACTTCATGGCACAGATACTATGGCATACTCTGCTTCTGCATTGTCGTTTATGCTCAAAAACCTTAACAAGCCTGTGATTTTCACAGGTTCGCAATTGCCTGTCGGTGTACTCAGAAGTGATGCCAAGGAGAACCTTATAACCGCTATTGAGTTGGCGGCAGCTATGAAGTCTCCAGACGAGGCTATGGTGCCTGAAGTCTGTCTTTTCTTTGAAGATAAACTGATGCGTGGGAACAGAACAACCAAGCGTAATGCCGAAGATTTCAATGCTTTTGCATCATTCAACTACCCAGAGTTGGCAAAAGCGGGTGTACATATCAAATATAACGAACACGTCATTGACCGTAACCAACAGATTTTTCCCCTTGAAGTATCGAAGCATTTTGACCCTAACGTTGTTGTGTTGAAATTGTTTCCAGGCATAAGGCGTGAGACCGTTCGTGCGATTTATTCGATTGTGGGACTGAGAGGTGTAGTTCTGGAAAGTTACGGTTCGGGAAATGCGCCTACGGCAGATTGGCTTTGCGATGAGATTAGCGAGGCGACGGCACGTGGAATTGTGACTGCTAACGTTACGCAGTGCCGTGCGGGCAGTGTTGAGATGGGCAGGTACGAAGCCTCAGTCAACCTGCAAAAGGCTGGGGTAGTGTCGGGAAGGGATATAACCGTTGAAGCTGCTGTGACCAAAATGATGTTCCTCCTCGGAAAATATCAAGATGCCAATGAAGTAAAGAAGTGGTTTGAGTTGTCATTGCGCGGGGAGATGTGATGAGATATTCAAAGAACCAGAAAATATGGTTGACGGTGTTGTCCGTGCTTGTGGTGGGGTGTGTGGCAGTGAAAGCTATTGCCAAACCTGAGTGGCGAGAAAGAGTTGTGAGTGTTGAACCTATCACCGAAGATTCTTTGTTTGCGGAGGTTGACAGTGTAATCTTGAAAGATACCGTGAGACGATGGCCAAGGAAAGAGTGCTTTATGTTTGAACTGAACGGAGTGACGAAAGAGGAACTGACGAAATTTCCTGGGATTGCTGAGGGTAGGGCGAATGCTATTGTCTGGTATAGGGAGAAATTGGGAGGATTTTATGACGCTGAGCAGTTGAGGGAGATTGAGTGTATGCCTGACTCGCTGGTGGATAAGATGAAGGATTGGGTTTGGGTGGTGGAAGACTCGGTGGAGAAGATTGATGTCAAGAGCGTGAGCGTAGGGAGAATGAAATGGCATCCTTATATAGGTTTTGAGAAAGGTCGCAAGATTGATTCGGCGAGGTGGGTGACCAAGAAAAAAGGCGAGGAATTTACGGTAGAATCGTGCAAATTCGCATTTACGAATGAAGAGTGGGAAAAAGTGAAAAGGTATTTGATTGATAAATGATATGAAACTGAATCTGAAACGACCAATCGTGTTTTTTGACCTTGAGACGACAGGGCTGGACACTGCTAAAGACCGAATTGTAGAGATAGCCTATCTGAAGGTATATCCTAACGGAGAAGAAGAGTCGCACCGCTATCTGATAAACCCCGAGAGGCATATACCGGAAGAATGTACCGCTGTTCATGGGATAACGGACGACGATGTTAAGGATATGCCTACGTTCAAGCAAAAGGCGAGAGATATCGAGCATGACTTTACAGGGTGCGACATTGCAGGTTATAACTCGAACAATTTCGACCTTCCAATGCTGATGGAAGAGTTCATAAGAGTAGGAATAAATCCTGATTTCATCGAGAGAGCTGATAAAATAGACGTTCAAGTCATATTCTACAAAATGGAACAGAGGACATTGTCGGCAGCTTATAAATTCTACTGCGGGAAGGATCATATTGATGCTCATTCGGCACTTGGCGACGTGATTGCGACTTACGAGGTTTTGCAGGGGCAGTTGGACAAATATCCTGAGTTGAAAAACGACATCAAAGAGTTGGCGGAATTGACCACGTTCGTCAAGAGGGTTGACCCTTCTGGGAAAATGATTTACAACGACAAAGGGAAAGCGGTGTTCAATTTCGGGAAGTTCAAAGGGCGTGAGGTAGAGGATGTGCTGAAGAATTTCCCTGGGTATTACGAATGGATGATGAGCAGCGATTTTCCAGAGCAGACCAAGAATGCCCTGACGAAGATAAAACTGTCGATGAGATAAAATCTGAAAAGACCAGTGAAAATAGGAAACATAGAATTTAGAGAAAAAGCTTTGTTCCTTGCTCCGATGGAGGATGTGACTGACCCTGCCTTTCGAGGAATGTGCAAACGTTTCGGAGCAGATATGGTCTATACTGAATTTGTGTCTGCCGATGCGTTAATCAGAAGCATAAAAGCCACTTCCCAAAAATTGACCATTCACGACGAAGAAAGGCCTGTGGCTATCCAGATTTATGGAAGAGATGTTCCAACGATGGTCGAAGCTGCGAAAATTGTAGAGGAGGCGCACCCTGACATTTTGGACATTAACTTCGGCTGTCCTGTGAAAAAGGTGGCAAACAAGGGAGCAGGTGCTGGAATGTTGCGAAATATCCCCTTGTTGCTTGAGATTACGCGTGAAGTGGTAAAGGCAGTGAAGATTCCAGTGACAGTGAAAACAAGACTTGGGTGGGACAGCGAAAACCTCTGTATTTGTCAGTTGGCTGAACAACTACAAGATTGTGGCATTCAAGCTTTAGCTATTCACGGACGAACCAGAGCGCAGATGTACACAGGTGAGGCTGATTGGACACTCATAGGCGAAGTTAAGAATAATCCCCGAATTAAAATACCTATTATAGGCAATGGCGATGTGACAAGTGGCGAGAAGGCTGAATACTGTTTCGATAGGTTCGGTGTTGATGCCATTATGGTGGGTAGAGCAACGTTTGGTCACCCTTGGATTTTCGGTGAAATCAGGGATTTTCTGGATAAACGAAAGACTGATAACAGTCAATACAACGACCGTGCCTGGCAAATCAGTCTGCTCAAAGAGTATGTTGAGAAATCAATTATATGGTGCTCTGGCGACGAACGAAAGGGCATTGTTCATAGCCGAAGGCATATCGCTGCAGCTCCTACATTCAAAGGTATTCCTAATTTCCGTCAGACCAGGATTGCTATGCTCAGAGCCGAAACACGTGAGGAATTGTATAGTATAATGGATTCAATATGAACATAGAATTTATAGTATGGAATTTTAGCGGAAAAGTTGGTGAAATCGGCAATTTCAGCGTGAATTGCTATGGATTGCTGTTTGCGGCTGGGTTGGCATTGGCAGGTTATTGGATTTATAATAGGTTCATCGAGGAGGGGATGACGGAGAAGGATTTTGAATTGTTTTTGATTTGGAGCTTCATTTGTATGTTTTTGGGGTGTAGGTTGTGTCATTGTCTCTTTTATCAGTGGAATTATTTCTCAAATCATCCTTTGGAAATTTTTCTACCTTTCAAAATATCTTCCGAAGGATGGAACTTTATAGGTTATCGTGGTTTAGCAAGCCACGGAGGAGCTGTTGGTATGGTAGTTGCAATGCTAATTTTCATGGCGAAAACACATAGAGACCTTTGGAAAGTGATGGACATTGTGGCAATAGGTGCTTGTCTGGCTGGTGCTTTCATAAGGTTGGGCAACCTGATGAACAGCGAAATTGTTGGTCTTCCTACCCAGTTGCCGTGGGGATTTGTCTTCACAGCAGTTGATAATCAGCCCAGACACCCAGCTCAATTGTACGAATCGCTGTTCTATATTGCAGAATTTTCAGCAGCTGCTTTGCTGTTCAAAAAATATAGATATTCCTCAAAGTTGAGACCTGGTGCATATTTTGGAGTCGTTGTTGCAGTGATGTTTACGTTCAGATTGCTGATTGAAAATGTGAAGGAGGTTCAGGAAAGTTTCGAGAAGGAAATGATGTTTGATATGGGACAAATTTTGAGTGTTCCATTCATTGTTGTGGGAGTTGTGATTTTTTTGCTGAAAATTTTGCAGAAAAAAGGGCGCAAATAGAAAAAAAATCCGTATATTTGCACGCTAATTGTATATGGGTGGGTTCTATAAATTCTCCCTCTAAATTAACAATATATAATGAAGAAAAAAACAATAATACTGCTTGCTATAGTCTCGGTTGTGCTTATAGGTTGTAAAGAGACTGAAATGAAACAAGTGATTTCGTCAAGGACAACAGTCTATAGTTTCAGCCTGAAAAGCAGGTTTGACAGCGATGTCAAGAAGTGCTATTTCACTATTGATACCATAAACCATCTGATATACAACGAGGATTCGCTGAACTATGGGACGAGGGTAGATTCGCTGACTCCATATATGGCACAGAGGTTTGCGAAAGTGATTTTTGCAGATAGTATAAGCCTGTACCAAAGAGATTCAGTCTATGTAGATTTTACGAATACCCAGAAAATGACCGTGACTTCGACGACAGGTGACACAGTTTCGTATTTCATAACAGTGAATGTGCATACTGTTCCTCAAGATTCGTTCGTGTGGAAGCAGGTCTGTGACTTTGGTTCGGGCATTTATGAACGACAGAAAGCAGTGATTACCGATGATGATATGCTGTACCGGCTGACGGTGAGCAACGGCGAGATTGGATTGATGAGTTCGGCGGACGGTCTGAACTGGACGGACGAGAGCGTCGAGGGATTGCCTCGAACAGTTGACATTGAACATCTGATTGCCAACGGTGAGGGGCTGAACATACTGGACGGTGATGTTCTTTACGCATACAGCGATGGTGTGTGGCAAGGGACTATTACAAGTTCGGAGGTGGATGTTATGCACCTGCTGTTTGTGTTTAACGGCGATGTGTATGCTCTGGGTGACGATAACGTGATTCTGAAACTGGCGGGTGACGAATGGCAGATGGCAGCACAGATGCAGAGCGGTTTCCCTGCTGAGGGGGAGTGTGCGTTCGTCGGAGAATCGCTGACAGGACAGCCAGTGGCTTACATAGCCTGCGGCATTGACGATAAAGGGAACTGTCTGCCCGATGTGTGGAGCAGCGAAAACGGAACTCACTGGGTGAAACTGAATATCAAGGAGACTGTCTGCACGCCAAGAGCAAATGCTGCCGTTGTTCAATACGGCAAGGGGTTGCTGATGATGGGCGGAACAGCGAGAGGTTCGCTGGTGAAGGATAATTTTCTGTTCTCGAAGGATTACGGCATGACCTGGCAAGACGGCAAGGATGTTTATGCCTTGGATACAAACGTTGTGAAAATGTCCTGTACCAGAGAGGGTTTGTCGTTGGTCAAGAACAGTGAGGGTATCCTGTTCGTTGTCGGCGGCAGATTCAACAGAGACGCTGGCGGTAAGTTGGTTGAGAAACTTAACTTAGGTGACGTGTGGAGGGGAGTACATTATAAGTCGATTCCAGGGTTTTAACTTTAACGAATGAAGAGGGTTGATTTGCCATTGTCGAAGAGTGTTGTGGCACGGGTGGCTGTGATGGCTGCAATCAGCGGTGGAGTTATGCCTGAGAGTGGAGGAAGCGAGGATGGTGAAGTTGTTGTCAAGGCGTTGACTGTCACAGACGGTGTGGTCAACGTGAGAAGTTCGGGAACGGCAGCGAGGTTTGCCATAGCGTATTATGGCAGCAGAGAGGGGGTGAGGGTTGTAGATGGAAGTGAGCAGCTGAGACAGAGACCTGTGGGAGCCATAGTTGATGCAATGAGAAGGTTAGGAGCGAAAATTGAGTATATGGGTGAGTCGGGGAGGTTGCCCGTCAGAATTGAGGGGTGTTCGGAGATTGGTACGGAAGTTGAAGCTGATGCACAGGAGAGCAGCCAGACTATATCGGCACTTATGCTGATAGGTGTTCGGAAGGGATTGCGAATCAGACTGAGGGGCGATGCTGTGTCGTCAACTTACATAGATTTGACTCGTATGTTGATGGAAAAAGCGGGAGTTGAGGTGCGATTGAAGGATGACGTTATAGACGTGGCAAAGGGTGTATATTTGAACCTTAACCCTAATGGTTTGCAGATTGACCGTGATTGGTCGTCGGCGGTGTTCTGGTACGGAATGGTGGCTGTAGGCGAGGAGAAGGAGTTGTTGCTGAAGGGACTGAGAATGAACAGCGGTCAGCCGGATGAGAGGGCTGTCGAACTTTTTGCCCGGTTGGGAGTAGAAAGCAAAGAAACCCCTGAGGGTGTGATGATACAACCCTTCGACAAGCTTGGGACAAGCTCAGTCGTCAATGAGGATTGCAAGGGGTGTCCTGATATAGTGCCTGTGTTGGTGGCAACATTGTGCAGGTTGGAACGGAGGTTCAATATCACTGGCATTAAAACATTGGAGAGGAAAGAGAGCCGGCGTGGCTCGGTGTTGGTTCGCGAGATGGGCAAATTGGGATACAGGTTAGGGTTTGATGGTGAGAATATATGGTGGAATGGCGAAAAATGTGCTATTTGCGGTGTGGCAGATGCTGCTGATGACCACA
Source organism: Candidatus Minthenecus merdequi (assembly GCA_018064385.1). Taxonomy (GTDB): domain Bacteria; phylum Bacteroidota; class Bacteroidia; order Bacteroidales; family Paludibacteraceae; genus Aphodosoma; species Aphodosoma merdequi. The sequence continues at coordinate 4,060 of JAGHVI010000151.1, read as the reverse complement.
GAATAGCGATGGCTCTTTTGGTTGCCGGGGCTAAGCTGACAGATACAGAATGTATTAATAAATCGTATAAGGAAATATGGAAAAATGTTTAGATGAGCGAGTAGCGGAAATCGAACAAGATTTCAGCGAGTTGGAAGAGTGGATGGATAAATACCAGTATCTGGTTGAGTTGGGCAAGGAGACAGACACATTGAACGATGATGAGAAGAATGATGAAACACTGATACGCGGCTGTCAGAGTCAGGTGTGGATTCTGGCAGAAAAGCGTGACGGAAGAATATACTTCAGAGGTGACGGCGATGCCATTATTGTCAAAGGTATTGTCTCGCTGTTGATGAAAACTGTTTCGGGTTGTACCATTGACGAAGTCAGGAGGTGTGACTTCAGTTTTGTTGAGAGAATAGGTTTGCGCGAACACCTGACACCTACGCGAAGCAATGGTGTGCTGTCGATGATAGAGAGAATCAAGCGGCTGGCGGAATGAAGAAACTGTATATCTTTAACCCTGAACACGACTTGGCATTGGCAACTTGGTCGGCGAACTATCAAGCTCCCGAGTCTGCGCTGTTCCTTGCTTCGGATCTGGCAATGTTGCCCCGATGGTATGCTGAGGCTGATGCAGTGGTGTTCAACAGGGGAGACCTTATACCTTTCGATGGTGAAGGTGACAGTTTTGAGATGGTGGAACCCTGGGGGTGGGATCCTGCCGTAAAACGACTTCTTCTGGTTAATGGGGTGAGCGAAACAATTTTGCCCAATGACGAAAAACTGGAGAAGATAAGGGATTTGTCGCATAGGCGGATAGCTACAAAGGCAATGGATTTTCTGAGAGCTGATTTGGGGGGAAGATGGGAACTGCCAATGGCGGCTGAGGAGTTGCACAGTGTTGAAGAGGTAAGAAACCGCTGTGAGAAATATGGGCAGACAGTGCTGAAAGCACCTTGGAGCAGTTCTGGCAGGGGTGTTTATTGGACAGATGTCAATTTCTCGCCGAGTGTGGCAGGATGGATAAAGAGGGTTATTGACAAGCAAGGATCGATTATGGCTGAGACAGCGTTGACGAGAAAAGTGGATTTTGCGATGGAGTTCAGGATAGTTGACAAAAAAACAGAATTTGTCGGTTATTCGTTGTTTATTACCGAAAAAAGCGGTCTGTACCGCGGTAACAGGCTGATGAGCAACGATGATATACTGGCGGAGTTAGGGAAACTGATAGACATTGAGGAGATTGACGCTGCCCGCTTGAGCCTGACAAGATTCATTGACCAAAATATAGCACATACTTATTATGGTTATATTGGCGTAGATATGTTTATTTACGAAGATAACGGTGAAATCAGGCTGAATCCTGTGGTTGAGATAAACTTGAGAATGACAATGGGCGTAGTGGCAAGGATGTTTTATGACAAATATGTGGCAAAAGGAGTTGAAGGTCTATTTATGATAGAGCATAAATCACCGAGCAGGCTTTATGTTCACCACCAGTGGCAGAATGAAAAGGAAAAGATGCAGTACGACAGCGAGGGAAGAATGACGGAAGGGTATCTGAGTCTTTGCGACGTGACGCCGAATACGCTCTACAGGGCAAGCATACTGTTGGGTGATGTGGCAACTAAATTATGATGAAACAATTAATTATAATATCCTTATATGAAGAAATTTATGTATTTTGTTGCAGTTCTTATGCTGACAACTATCGTATTTTCGTGTAAAAAAGATGACAAAGAATGAACAAATAAAAATTTACCGATAATGGATTTATTAGGACAGATTAAAGCAAGAGCACAGAAAAGCCCTCAACATATTGTTTTGCCTGAGGGTAATGAACCTCGCACACTTGAGGCTGCCAATAATGTGCTACGTGACAAGGTTGCTAAAGTGTCACTGTTAGGCAACCCAGACGAGATTATGAAAATGGCAAGCGAGAAAGGTTTAAACTACATCACTCGCGACATTATCATTGACCCTCAGAACAACCCAGACGAGGACAAGTATGCAAAGATTCTTTACGAACTCCGTAAGAATAAAGGTATGAACGAGGAGGAAGCCCATCAGAAGGCAAAAGACCCTCTTTACCTCGGTTGTCTTATGATTAAGGCTGGTGATGCTGACGGTGAGCTGGCAGGTGCCCGCAATACTACCGGAAACGTGCTACGTCCCGCTCTTCAGATTGTCAAGACTGCCAAAGGATTTTCGTGCGTTTCGGGTGCAATGATTCTGATAAGCAAAGAAAAACAATTTGGCGAAGAAGGTATTCTGATGTGCGGTGACGTTGCAGTGCTGCCAAATCCATCAGTTGATGAACTGGCACAGATTGCCGTTGCTACAGGCGGTACGATGAGAGCGATATGCGGTTTCGAACCAAGAATTGCTATGTTGAGTTTCTCGACAAAAGGCAGTGCAAAGAACGAACTCGTTGACCGTGTGGTTGAAGCCACTAAGAAGGCTCAAATGATGGCTCCTGACTTGATGATTGACGGTGAGTTGCAGGCGGACGCAGCGTTGGTTGAGTCTGTCGGATCGCTCAAAGCACCGGACAGCAAAGTGGCTGGAAAAGCTAACACTCTCGTCTTCCCTGCACTTGAAACAGGCAACATCGCATATAAACTGGTTCAGCGACTTGGAGGAGCAATGGCAATAGGTCCAGTGCTTCAGGGTATGGCTGCTCCAATCAACGACCTCAGCCGTGGCTGTTCGGTTGACGACATCGAGAATATGATAGCAATTACTTGTAACCAGGCAATAGCCGCTAAATCAAAGTTATAATTTTATGAAAGTATTAGTATTAAACTGCGGAAGTTCTTCAATTAAGTATAAACTCTATGATATGAGCAACGAGAGCGTCCTCGGTCAAGGCGGTATCGAAAAACTTGGACTGAAGGACTCTTTCCTGAAATTCAAACTGCCCAACGGCGATAAGAAAACCATTGAAAAGTTCATGCCAGAGCATACAGTGGGCGTAGAACTGATTCTCGAAACCCTGACTAACACCGAATACGGCTGCATCAAATCGTTGAACGAGATTGATGCTGTCGGTCATCGTCTGGTGCATGGTGGAGAGAAATTCAATACGTCAGTCATCATTACTCCTGAGGTTATTGACAAGATGAATGAGTGCACTGATCTGGCACCGCTCCACAATCCGGCAAACTTGAAGGGTGTTGCTGCAATAACAAAGATATTGCCAAACGTTCCACAGGTAGGTGTGTTTGACACGGCATTCCATCAAACAATGCCTGACTACGCTTATATGTATGCCCTGCCATACGAGTACTATGAGAAATACGGTGTGCGCCGTTATGGCTTTCACGGAACAAGTCACCGCTATGTGGCTAAACGTACCTGTGAATTCTTCGGCTTGGATTACAACAACAGCCGTATAATCACCTGTCATCTGGGCGGTGGCGGTTCGGTCACTGCTGTCCTGAATGGTAAATCCATAGATACCTCGATGGGTCTTACTCCTGTCGAAGGTCTTGTGATGGGCACGCGTTCGGGTGACGTTGACCTTGGAGCTATCACATACATTATGGATAAAGAGAAGATGGATGTTGCGGCTGTCAATAATATGATAAACAAGAAGTCCGGTGTGTTGGGCGTTTCAGGTGTTTCGAGTGATATGCGCGACATACTGGCTGCTATGGCTGAGGGCAACAAACGTGCCGACCTCGCTATGAATATGTTCAACTATCGTCTGTTGAAGTACATCGGTGCTTATATGGCTGTCCTCGGTGGCGTTGATGTTATTGCTTTCACCGGTGGAATCGGCGAAAAACAGAACGAGACACGCGACTATATCTGCCGTAAACTCGAATATCTCGGCGTTAAGTTCGACGCTGCCTTGAACGACAAAGTACGTGGTGACGAGGTTGAGATATCTACAAAGGATTCTAAAATCCGTGTGGCTGTCATTGCTACTGATGAGGAACTGACCATCGCACGCGATACTATGGATTTGATTAAGGGTGGTTCTATTAATTAGGTTGAGACGATTTTGAAGTTTATTTTTAGCAGATTGCTGTGCGGAGGAAGGAAGCAATGCGGGCATTGTGACCGACTG
>JAGHVI010000113.1 GCA_018064385.1 Candidatus Minthenecus merdequi | reverse complement strand
CAGCGTAATTTATCAAAAAGAAACTTCAAAAACACCAAAAAGTTTATTTGTTACTTGTCTTTATATTTCTTTCTTAATGGTGAATTTTTAGAACTCACCTTATATGTCAAAAAATTATTATTTGCGAATAGCAGGACGAGCCTTGCGGAGTTGCTTAACGTCGATTACAAAATCAGCGTTAACTGCAGGAGCCTGCTGAGGGGCATTGAGAACATCCTCATGGAACTTGCGGTTAACAGAACGATAGTTATAAGGCTTAGTAATAGTCTCTGTTACAGGGTCAAAGTGGAAACCGTAAGCACGCTGGTCACCAGTCATATTTGACCAATTAACGTCAGCACCCCAAGCAGTAACAGCACCTTCGTCGCTAATTTGAATAACCATTCTACTAATAGCACCACGATAGATGAGACCATCTATTTCATTTATGTCCTGAGGAACGTCGTATTCTCCAAACAGAGTACCATTAGTATTTTTAAGTATCTTTTCTACATCAGGCATATCCTCAAGAGTAAAACAGCAATAGTCAATCCAATCTCCATAAGTTGCAGGGTCAATCACACCAGGAGCCATAACTCCCTCAGCAGCAGAGGAAGAGGTCTTGACACAGAAACATCCTGTCGTAGGATTAACATAACTTCCGTAATATTCGCCTTGCTCAACAATCATATAGAGAGGAACTAAACCACCGATAAGAAGTCCTTTACCAGTGAACTGACCTGAATTCTCGTTATAACTGAGATTGCCATCCCAAGCATAAAAATCGAAATAAGCAAGTTGAACAGCCATCTCTCCAACTGAGAAATTCAGAGTTGTCTGAGTGCCAGGGATAAGCTCTGGTTCTTCACCAAAGATACCATAATTTGCGATGTTGAACTGGTTGTAATAAGGAGAATCCTCTTTGAGGTTTTCACCTTCAACAGAATCCTCTTTGAGGTTTTCACCTTCAACAGGATCGTCTGTTGTTTTTTTGCATCCTACCAATGCAATGAGCGCTACCATAAGAGGCAGCATCATAAAAATCTTTTTCATTGTAATAAATTGTTTATTAAATTGTTGTTTTATGAATTTTCTTCGTCAACAATAAGGTTATCAAGTATGAAGTTCTGACGTTCAGGAGTGTTGTCGCCCATATAAAAGGAGAGAAGTTGCGAGACAGAGTCCTCCTTGCGCAGAGTAACTTGGTCAAGACGCATACCCTCACCGATAAAACCTTTGAACTCCTCGGGCGAAATCTCGCCAAGACCTTTGAATCGAGTAATCTCAGGTGATGGTTTGAGAGACTCAAGGGCATCAAGGCGTTCCTCCTCGTTGTAACAATAGCGTATTGACTTCTTGTTCTTCACACGAAAAAGCGGAGTTTGGAGAATGAAAACGTGTCCACGTTTGATAAGCTCAGGAAAGAATTGAAGAAAGAAGGTAAGAAGCAACATACGTATGTGCATACCATCAACATCGGCATCAGTGGCAATAATCACCTTATTATATCTCAGACCGTCAAGTCCATCCTCAATGTTCAGGGCAGCCTGAAGGCAATTGAATTCTTCGTTTGTATAAACTATATCTTTTTTCTGACCAAAAGAGTTATACGGTTTCCCCCGAAGAGAAAATACAGCCTGAGTGTCAGGATTCCGCGTAGCTGTGATTGAGCCAGAAGCTGAAAGTCCCTCCGTTATGAATATACAAGTCTCATCACGGCGGTCGTTGCGTGCATCGTTGAAGTGAATGCGGCAATCCCTTAGTTTTTTGTTGTGCAGGGCAACCTTTTTTGCACTTTCACGCGCCGCTTTCGTCACTCCGGCAATAGCTTTTCGCTCCTTCTCTGCTTCAAGAATCTTCTTGAGCATCATATCAGCTGTCTCAGGATTTCTATGCAGGTAGTTGTCAACCTCCTTCGATATAAAATCACTGATATACTTAGCCACCGAAGGCCCGTTAGGAGCCATATCTTTCGAACCAAGTTTTATTTTGGTCTGCGACTCAAAAACTGGGTCTTGTACCTGAATCGAGATAGCTGCAACAAGTCCTGCCCGAATGTCAGAAAGTTCCATTCCATTGCGATTGTAAAACTCCTTGATAGTCTTAGCAAAAAACTCGCGAAAAGCAGATTGGTGTGTTCCCCCCTGAATGGTATGTTGACCATTGACAAACGAGTAGTAATCTTCGCCATACTGATTTGTATGCGTAAAAGCAATCTCAATGTCGTCACCCTCAAGATGAACTATCGGGTAAAGAGGTTCAGCGGTGTTGTAAGCGTTCAGAAGGTCAAGAAGACCATTCTTGGCTGAATACTTCTTGCCGTTGAGCACCATCGTCAGACCACGATTCAAAAAGACATAATTTTGGAGCATACGCTCAACAAACTCCTCTTTGAAGTGAAAATTTGGGTCAAAAAGATGCTCCTGCGGGTGCTGTGGTTCGCAGTCCGGTGTGAAACTGATAAAGGTTCCGTTTGGTTCGTCAGTATCCGCAAGGTCATACTCTTTGACAAGCACTCCCCGCTCAAAATCTGCTCGTTTCACCTTTCCGTCACGGAACGATGCAACCGAAAAATAGCGGGAAAGAGCATTCACTGCCTTCGTACCGACACCATTCAGACCTACAGCCTTTTTGAAATTGGCATCATCATACTTACCACCTGTATTCAGCTTCGAAACTGCGTCAATCATCTTGCCTTGAGGAATGCCTCGACCATAGTCACGAACGGTGACTGTACGATCGTTGATATGTATCTCAATCTTGTTGCCGAAGTGCATACGAAACTCATCGATGGAATTATCAATTACCTCTTTCGTCAGTAGATAAATACCATCGTCTGCTGCATTGCCATCGCCCAACTTACCAATGTACATACCAGGACGCCGACGTACATGCGTCAACCCCTCAAGTGTAATGATGGCATCGTCTGAATATTGCTGCTCAGGCATAAGGTGTTAAGTCAAAATTTCCTCTGCTTGTTGATGACAATGTGAACACCAAGACCAATAATCTCGATGATGATACCTGCCCATAAAGTAGCGTTGCCACCCATTGAGGCATGAAGAATGAGACAAAGTACACCAACAAGGATGATGATTGTTCCGAGATACTGTTTCATATGTATAATGTATTTATTTGGAGGACGGAGTCTGCACCGTCTTTACAATTATAGAACTCACCGTTACCTACTTGAACGTTTCCGTTCGGTTTCGTCAAGGATTATCTTGCGTATGCGAATATGATGAGGAGTAATTTCTGCATACTCATCTTCCTTGATATATTCAAGAGTCTCCTCAAGCGACATAACCACAGGTGGTGTGAGGTTGACCTTGTCGTCCGAACCGGAAGCACGCATATTAGTCAGTTTCTTGGACTTGGTAACATTGATAACAATGTCGTTGTCTTTGGCATTTTCACCAACCACCTGCCCTGCATAGACATCTTCCTGCGGAAAGATAAAGAATCGTCCACGATCCTGAAGTTTGTTGAGTGCGTATGCGTATGCCGTACCTGCCTCCATTGCTATAAGCGAACCATTAACCCGGCGTTCGATGTCTCCTTTCCAAGGTTGATACTCCAAGAAACGGTGAGCCATAATAGCCTCGCCTGCCGAAGCTGTAAGTACAGCGTTACGAAGTCCGATAATCCCTCGCGATGGTATGGCAAACTCCAAGTGTATGCGGTCTTTCTGGGTTTCCATCGAGAGCATCTCGCCGTGACGACGGGTCACCATATCTATGATGCGGGACGAACACTCCTCCGGAAGGTTTATTGTCAGTTGTTCGATAGGTTCGCACAATTTACCGTCTATCGTTTTGGTGATAACCTGTGGCTGACCAACCTGCAATTCGTAGCCTTCACGACGCATTGTCTCTATAAGAATTGCCAAATGAAGAACTCCGCGTCCCGAAACACGCCATACATTGGCTGTTGCCAAGTTTTCTCCAACAGTCTCAACTTTCAGAGCAAGGTTACGATCAAGCTCGCGTATCAGTCTGTCGTATATGTGTCGCGAAGTAACATATTTTCCATCTTTTCCGAAGAAAGGCGAGTCGTTATTCGTGAAAGTCATTGACATTGTTGGCTCGTCAATGGCTATAGGTTCCAATGGCTCAACAGTATTTATATCGCATAACGAGTCTCCTATCTCAAAGCCATCAATTCCAACGATAGCACAAATGTCGCCCGATACAACCTCTTTTGCAGGCGTACGACCAAGACCTGTGAATGTAAAAAGTTGCTTAACACGCTGCTTTATCTGCGTGCGGTCTCGCTTGACAAGCATTATATCCTCCCCCTCGTGAACAACTCCTCGATGAACACGACCGACTGCAATACGCCCCACGTATGACGAGAAATCTAACGATGTAACAAGCATTTGAAGCGGTCCCTCGAACTGTTTTGGCGCAGGTATATACTTGATGATGGCATCAAGCAACGACGTTATGTTGTCCGTTGGTTTACGCCAGTCGTCCGACATCCAGTTGTTCTTGGCTGAGCCAAAGATAGTAGGAAAATCCAACTGGTCTTCCGTAGCATCCAGATTGAACATAAGGTCAAAGACTGCCTCTTGAACCTCGTCTGGACGACAGTTCGGTTTATCTACTTTGTTTACAACAACTATCGGTTTAAGCCCCATCTGCAACGCTTTCTGAAGCACAAAACGTGTTTGTGGCATTGGCCCCTCGAAAGCATCAACAAGCAGAAGACAACCATCTGCCATATTAAGAACACGCTCAACTTCACCACCAAAATCAGCATGACCTGGAGTATCAATGATATTAATTTTGGTGTTCTTGTACTCGATAGAGACGTTTTTTGAGAGAATTGTGATACCACGTTCTCGTTCAAGGTCGTTGTTATCCAACATCAACTCCCCAGTCTGCTGGTTCTCGCGAAAGAGCTGACCCGCCAGCAACATCTTGTCCACCAGCGTTGTTTTGCCATGGTCAACATGGGCAATTATGGCAATGTTTCTTATATCCATCAATGGGTTAGTAGTAGTTTTGACTTTGGTCGAGTTAAACTCATATTTGGCTGCAAAGATACGAATTTTTTTCCGTTCAGAGAGTATGTTGAGGCTTTTTTTTTCAACAGTGAAAAATTTTTATATGCATAAGTACGAGAAATCAAAAAAAATTGCTACCTTTGCAACCTTGAAAAGGTTCGCACATTATCTTCTGAAAAAAACATAAACAATGAATATAGTTTGGATTTCGGCAGTCTCTTTGGGCGGAGCTACATTGTTGGGGTGCGTTCTTGGTATGTTTGTCAAAAAAATGCCTCACAAATGGAATGACATCGTACTGGGTTTCTGCACAGGTGTTATGTTAGCTGCTTCCTCCATAGGACTGATTCTCTCTGGATTTGACCAGGCTGATGGCTGGATTGCCAAAAGTATTGTCTGCGTTGGTGTCATCGTGGGTGCTATGTTCCTGAACCTGTTGGACATCGTCACCCCACACATGCACAACATTACGGGATTGGATCCCGAACAACACATGAACAACAAAGTCATTGACAAGGTTCTGTTGTTTGTTATGGCAATTGCTTTGCACAAAATTCCCGAAGGTATGGCTGCTGGTATCAGCCTGAGCGAAGCTAACCCTTCCTGGAGTGTCACAATAGGTCTTTCGCTACAGAACATTCCTGAAGCTATGGTAATAATTGCTCCTCTGATGCTGGCTGGTGTTTCGCTTCCAAGAACTATGGTAATTTCGCTGATAATAGGTATGTTGCAGGTGATTGGCGTATGGATCGGTTATGGCATAGGGTCTATCTCGGTATTCCTCATCCCTGTTTTATTGGGATTTGCCGGAGGTGCAATGTTGTATGTAACATCTGACGAGATGATTCCTGAAACACATGCTCATGGATACCAAAAACAGGCAACTTATGCTTTGTTGGTAGGATTCCTAACATTGTTGGTTATAGATTCGATATAGGGTGGTTCTATTAATTAGGTTGAGACGATTTTGAAGTTTATTTTTAGCAGATTGCTGTGCGGAGGAAGGGAGCAATGCGGGCATTGTGACCGACTGACA
>JAGHVI010000029.1 GCA_018064385.1 Candidatus Minthenecus merdequi | reverse complement strand
AGCGGCATGTGAAAGGAGAATATGAAACGTCCTATGTATGGTATGAAAAGATGACCAATGAGCATCAGGATGATACCCACTCCTTTCATCTGGTCTAAAGTGGAATTACGCATTCTCCTAAAGTTCCGATTTCAAGAATACTGGACCGTCAGCGCATACACGCTTGAAACCGTTCTTTGTCTCGATAGTGCAGCCTACGCATGCGCCAAAACCGCAACCCAGGCGCTCTTCCATTGAGATTTGACCTTCGGTTATGGTGTCTTGCTTAAGTGCTTCAATCATAGGACGAGGTCCGCAGCAGTAGAAATAGTCGGACAATATGCCGTTTTGTTCCATGGCGTCTGTTACAACTCCTTTGGTACCGCCTGTGCCGTCCATTGTCGTGACGAAAACGTCAACACCCAACGCCTTGAATTCGTCATACAGAAAGACTTCTGATGCAGTGTTGAAACCCATTACTATGGTAGGTCGGCAACCTTTTTTGACTAACTCTTTTGTCAGCCCGTAGAGTGGTGGAACACCCACACCTCCGCCTACGACAAGCGGGTGACGCATCTTAGGCACTTCAACGTCAAAACCATTGCCTAATGGTCCGAGAACGTTTAGCTCTGTCCCTTCTGCCATCTTGGACATCTGCTCTGTCCCTTCTCCCACAACTTTATATATGAGTGTCAGAGTATCGTCTGTCCAGTCGCAGATAGAGATAGGTCGTCTGAGAAACTTGCCAGGGAGGGCAATGTTTACGAACTGACCAGGGGCAGTCACAGGTTTGTGACCTCCACCAAGTTTCATTCGATAGACTTTATCAACCAGTTTAATGTTTTCAATTATTGTCATTTTTGTAAGTTGTATTACCCTCAGCGGAACTGAGGAGCACTATGTCTCTATTCTGCATCAATGGTGCTTACACCCAATGTTATCTCTTCAAGTACATCCAAAAGCACGCTTACGGTCTCAAGCGACGAGAACAATGCCACATTATTCTCAACCGCACAACGTCTGATTTCATAACCATCTCGTGTTGTGCTTGTTTGGTTTATGTCGATGGTGTTGATGATGTAATTGATATGTCCCTGTCTGACAGCATCAAACAATTCAGTGTTGCCTTCGGTTAATTTATGGCGAATACGTGTGCGAATGCCGTGTGCCTTTAGGTAGTTGGCAGTTCCTTCGGTGGCCTCTATGTTGAATCCAAGGTCGTAGAAACGTTTGATGAGAGGCAGTGCCTGAGCCTTGTCTGCATCAGCGATTGTGCAGAGCAGTGTTCCATAGTTGGTCATATGCATACCCGAAGAACGCAGTGCCTTGTAAAGCGCACGAGTCAGCGATTTGTCGTAACCGATAGCTTCGCCTGTTGATTTCATCTCTGGTGAGAGATAAGCGTCCATTCCAGAAAGTTTGTTGAACGAGAAGGCAGGAGCCTTGACGTACCAACGTTTCTTTTCGGTAGGATAGACCATCGTGTAGCCCTGTTCTTTCAGCGAGTGACCCAAAATGACCTGTGTGCCAATGTCAGCTAACTGATAACCAGTTGACTTGCTAAGGAATGGCACTGTTCTTGATGAACGTGGATTGACCTCGATTACATAGACATCATCATTGCTGTCGGCTATGAACTGTATGTTGTAAAGTCCGACAATGCCTATTGCCTTACCCAATTTAACGGTATAATCAATAATTTTATCTTTGACGGCTTGTGACACAGAGAATGTTGGATAGACTGAGATAGAGTCGCCTGAGTGAATACCGGTTTTTTCGACATGCTCCATAATGCCCGGAATGAAGACGTCTGTTCCATCGCAAACTGCATCTACTTCCAACTCCTTACCCATTATATATTTATCTACAAGAACGGGTTGCTCTGTGTTTATTTCAACGGCGGTTTGCAGATAATGTCTCAATGAAGGTTCGTTGTTCACAATCTGCATTGCACGTCCGCCAAGCACATACGAAGGACGCACAAGCACAGGGAAACCAATCTCCTTGGCAACTCTCACACCTTCTTCGATATCGGTGACTGCCAAACCTTTAGGTTGAGGAATGCCAAGCTTGACCATAATCTTCTCGAACGAGTCACGGTTCTCTGCATTCTCGATTGCCTGAACGTCAGTGCCGATGATTGGCACTCCGAGTTTGAAGAGTGGGGCAGCAAGATTGATGGCTGTCTGACCTCCGAGTGAGACTATTATGCCTACAGGTTTTTCCATCTGTACGATGTTCATCACGTCTTCGACAGTTAGTGGCTCGAAATAGAGTTTGTCTGATGTCGTATAGTCGGTTGAGACGGTCTCTGGGTTGTTGTTTATTATGATTGCTTCGTAACCTGCTTCGCGTATTGACCATATAGTATGGACGGTAGAGTAGTCGAATTCGATACCTTGACCAATGCGAATAGGTCCTGAACCAAGCACGATTATCTTCTTTTTGTCAGAAACAACGCTCTCATTCTCGCCTAAGTCGTATGTGGAGTAGAAGTAAGGCACATATGAAGTGAACTCGCTTGCGCAAGTGTCTATCATCTTATATACAGGGAAAATGCCGAATTGTTTGCGCATCCCGTACATCTCGCCCTCTGTTTTTCCCCACACCTGACCAATGTATTTATCGCTGAAACCCATTACTTTAGCTCGACGAAGTATTTTTTCATCGCCAACACCTGCCTTCAGTATCTTTTCGAAATCTACGATGTTCTTGAATTTCTCAAGGAAGAACATATCAATTTTCGTTGAGTTGAATATCATACCTAGGTCAACTCCAAGGCGTATCAGTTGGGCTATAGCATAAAGACGATCGTCTGTTGCAATGTGAATATAATCAAGCAGTTTCTGGGCATCCCAATTGTTGAATTTTTTGTTATAGATATGGCATACACCTATTTCGAGTGAGCGGACAGCCTTGAGAAGAGACTCTTCCATTGTTCGTCCGACACTCATCACCTCGCCTGTGGCTTTCATCTGTGTGCCCAGAGTATTCTTTGCATCAGCAAACTTGTCAAATGGGAAGCGCGCAATCTTTGTCACCACATAATCAAGAGCTGGCTCGAAACATGCTGGTGTGTTGGCAAGACGAATTTCGTCAAGGCGCATACCTACTGCAATCTTGGCACTGACACGTGCGATAGGGTAGCCTGATGCTTTCGAGGCAAGTGCCGAAGAACGGCTTACACGTGGGTTGACCTCAATAAGAAAATAATTGAAAGACAATGGATCGAGAGCAAACTGCACGTTGCAACCACCTTCAATCTTCAACTCACGAATGATTTTCAATGCCGAGTCTCGCAGCAACTGGTACTCTTTGTTTGTCAGTGTCTGCGAAGGACAAACAACCATTGAGTCGCCTGTATGAACACCCACAGGGTCAATGTTCCCCATATTACAGATGGTGATTGCTGTATCGTTTGCGTCACGCATCACCTCATATTCAATCTCTTTGTATCCTTTGATAGATTTCTCGACAAGTACCTGATGGACAGGCGAGAGAATCAATGCGTTGCGCATTAGGTCTTGGAACTCTTCATCGTTGTATGCGAAACCACCGCCTGTTCCGCCAAGTGTGAATGCAGGTCTTAAAACTACTGGATAGCCAATCTCGTGGGCTGCTCTGAGTCCCTCTTCCATCGAATTGGCTATTGAAGAAGGAAGCACAGGCTCGCCAAGACCCTGGCAGAGTTCCTTGAACAACTCACGGTCTTCTGCACGTTCGATGCTCTCGAATGATGTTCCGAGAATCTCGACATCACACTCTTTCAAGACGCCCTTCTTTGCCAACTGTACTGCAAGGTTCAGACCTGTCTGACCACCAAGTCCTGGAACTATAGCATCCGGACGCTCGAAACGTATGATTTTAGCCACATATTCCAGTGTCAGAGGTTCCATATAGACTTTGTCGGCTATATGGGTGTCTGTCATTATTGTGGCAGGGTTCGAGTTAACGAGCACAACCTCATAACCCTCTTCTTTCAGTGCAAGGCACGCCTGAGTTCCTGCATAGTCAAACTCGGCTGCCTGACCGATGACGATAGGTCCCGAACCTATCACCATTATCTTGTGTATATCTGTTCTTTTTGGCATAATCGTGTGGCTTTATTTTTTCATCAACTCTATAAACTCCTTGAATAAGTATCCAGAGTCCTGAGGTCCAGGTGCACTCTCTGGGTGGTATTGTATCGAGAATATCTTGTCCTTTACGCAACGCATACCTTCTGCAGTATTATCTAATACGTTGATGTGTGTCAACTCAAGGTCTGTGGATTTCAGCGACTCAGGGTCAACTGCATACGAATGATTCTGCGAAGTGATTTCAATCTTCCCTGTCAACAAATTCTTCACAGGATGATTCCCTCCGCGGTGACCGAATTTCATCTTGTAAGTCTTTGCACCGTATGCGAGTGAAATCATCTGATGACCAAGGCATATACCGAAGATTGGCAGTTTGCCGTGCAATTTACGGATAACCTCTATTACTGTGGTCATATCTTCAGGGTCGCCAGGACCGTTCGACAAAAATAATCCATCGGGCTGGAATGCCATAATTTCCTCTGCCGTAATGTTGTATGGCACAACGGTCACGTTGCAACCAAGTTCGTTCAATTTGCGGATGATGTTGTATTTTATTCCGCAGTCGATTGCCACGACATCAAATTTGTGTTGAGGGGTACGCGAAAACCAGCGTTTCTTGCAACTGACACGGCTGACTTGGTCGTGAGGAATAGGTGTTGCCTTGATTTTTGCAAGAGCCTCTTCTTTAGGTGTTTTTGCGTCGGTGATGATAACCTGCATTGATCCTTTGTCGCGTATGATTCGGTTCAACTGACGCGTGTCAACTCCTGAGATTCCTGGAATGTCGTTCTCCTCCATCACTTCGCTCAGGGTTTTTGTGTAGCGAAAATTAGAAGGCAGGTCGTTGTATTCGTGGACGATGAAACCGCCGATAGAAGGAAATTTGGTTTCATAGTCATCATCGGTGATGCCGTAGTTTCCTATCAGCGGATAAGTCATCACTACCATCTGGTCGGTATAAGAAGGGTCGGAGAGAATCTCCTGATACCCCACCATTGAAGTGTTGAACACAATCTCGTTCACTGCCTCACGGTCTGCACCGAAACCTTTGCCGTAAAACTCAGTGCCGTCAGCCAGCACAATTTTTTTGTCCATATATCGTTGTCTATTTTTTGTCAGTTGTTTTTATGGTGAGTTCTATAAATTCATTTTGAGGGTTTTTGAAGTTTGTTTTGAGCAGATTGCTGTGCGGAAGAAGGGAGCAATGAGGGCATTGTGACCGACTGACAAGCAGCAAGATGCCAAAAGAAACTTCAAAAACACCAAAAAGCTTATTTGTTACTTATCTTTATTTTTCTTTCTTAACGGTGAATTTATAGAACTCACCTTA
>JAGHVI010000218.1 GCA_018064385.1 Candidatus Minthenecus merdequi | reverse complement strand
CAAGCATAGCAACTGCTCTCCTTGAAGTCTTGTTCGTCGGCATCTTATGCCTGCTCGGAGGTTTTATCATTTACCTTCTCTTCGTAACGATAGTTGCTTTTATGACAACCATAGGCGAGAATAAAGTAAAAACGGGAGATGCCTCTGCAGCGCAGATTGAGCAGATGGAACAACCGGTAGAAGCATTTCCGACCACGGCAACAGAAAACACCCCTTCTCCCGAAGATGAGGAAGATGCCATAATGCCTGATATACCGCGTGGCATTGATGAAGAGTTATTACGTAAATATCTGAAAAGCAGCTTTATGGGAAAGCCATATGCTGGCGACAAGACCAACTTTGACGGTGTAGTCGACAACCTGAAAATAGTCCAAATCACCTACCGCAAAGCCGCAAAGAACGGAAAAGGCTTTACAGACAAACACATCATGCAGGTGGCCACTCTGCTTTACCAGAACAAGTTCATGGTTCACAAAGGCCAATTCAAAGACTGGTGCACCTCTCTTTTCAAAGCAATGAACATCGAGGTTCCAGCCGAAGTTAGGAAATCGGAACCGGAAGATAGAATCAAGAGTCTGTTTATGTTCTTATCGCGGTAAGGTTCTTGCATATTCATAATGAGCACAAATGTGAACAACTTATCGATTTTGTTAATATATTTGCAAGTAATATGGGCTTTTGCCCTCTAAAACATAAATGATGACCACTCCTGTTTTCGACATCGAAAAGTCAATTAATGCAATTCTCTATGTTGCAAATCATTTGACGAGGAAAGACTTCCACAAGATATTCAAGGTTTTGTATTTTGCGGATAGGAATCACTTGTCAAACTATGGACGTACAATTACTGGAGATTCATATATTGCTATGGATGATGGCCCCGTGCCTTCAAAAATATATGACATTTTCAAGATTGTAAGAGGTGACAGCCTTTATTCTTCTGAAAGGAAACACGAGTTTGAACCGTACTTTGCGGTTCAGAATTGGATGATTGTTGTACCGAAACAGCAAGCCAACACAGATTATCTTTCAGAGAGCGACCTTGAGGAACTGAATAACTCATTAAGTCTTT
Organism: Candidatus Minthenecus merdequi; assembly: GCA_018064385.1. Taxonomy (GTDB): domain Bacteria; phylum Bacteroidota; class Bacteroidia; order Bacteroidales; family Paludibacteraceae; genus Aphodosoma; species Aphodosoma merdequi. The sequence goes on along the minus strand of JAGHVI010000218.1, from coordinate 5,296 downwards.
ACGGCAATTTGTCATGGGATGAGGTCAGAGAAAAATCTCACGATTTCGCATGGAGGAGCACCGTTAAAGACCACACCATCGACCTTCAGAATATTATGAGGGAAAATGGTGAAGTTGAAGAGTACATCAACTTTGTTACAGAACACATAAACCTGCAAAAAGCGTGTTTGTAGTATGATGGAAATCGGTGACAAAGTTGCAGCCCTTAGCATCACAAGGGGGACTGTTTTCCATTCGACTATTTTCGAGCAGATTGATCATGGGAAATTTTTTGTCGTTATCGGCGAAAATGACCATGAATTGGTCGGCTTCTTCTTTATCAATTCCTGGGTCAACCAATATATCCAAGGAAAGCCGGAAATGGAAAAAGCTCAGTACCCTATTAGCGCTGAAGCTTATAACTTTTTGTCACACAACTCGTTTCTCAACTGTTCTTCCTTAACAACCATAGATAAAAGCAAACTTGCTTCAAGTATTTCCACAGGAGAAACCACGATTAAGGGACAGTTGAGCAAAGAAGACCTCTCGGCGATTCTGGATATTGTCAGGAACTCCAAATTGTTCACCCCTATCGAGAAGAAAACTTTTTTTGCCGAATAGTTGTTTACTCCACTTCGGTCATTATCTTTTCAATCTTCTCTTTCACATTCCGGCGTGAGGCATAGCGCAGCATCGTTTTTTTGCTGAGCGGATACATATTCTGCGCGGCATTCATTATGCGATAGTATTCCGCGCCTTGAAGGTACGAAAAATCTTTGTCACAGTACATATCAACCAACAGTTTTTCCAAAGTAGGCACCGGGATGCCGTCAATTTCCGACAACGGTGATTGAGATGTCAGTATTTTCACGATATACACATTCTTTCGGAGATCAACATATCGGTATATAAATTCATCATCAGGACGAAAATAAGCTTCCTTGCCTTTCTCCCGCAACCATTCGAATATGTATTCAGCCGCAACTCGCTCCACCTCAATGTACGTAGCATTGTTAATAGCCACGTGGTGCATCAATGGGAAAATCCATCTACCCTCATAGAGGCACATTGATGCATATGGGAATTTCTGCTTGATTTCTTTGTACAATGCGGCATTCTCCGGATTTAATTCCGGGGAAAAGATTTTCGTACCTGAGACAGCCACGTACCTGCCGTATCCTACTCGCATAATTTTCCCTTCATTAGCCATCCGGGCGAGCGTAGCATTGACTACAGGTTTTGAAATATCGACCCCATTCAGATTTTCCATTATTTCAGAAGATCCGAATACATTTCCCGATGCCGCAAAAGTCAGGATATTTTGTTCGCACGTAATCATATCGCTGCAAATATGGTTATTCTACGCCAAAAATAAAAATATTTGACAAAGAATAATATAATCATAGCTCGGATAATACATTAACACATTTTCAATGTGAAGGAATCCAGCGGATAATACATAGAACAATACTGTATTATATAGTAAATGGCTGATTTGCAAGACATTGATACAATAATACAATAACCCCGTTTTGCAATCGTTTGAAATATCCATAAGAAATTTGCGTCGTTGAATTTTGTTCAGCGATAACCGAAGCCGTTCAAAATCAACCGTTGCCAAATGAGGCGGACATCGGTTAGTCCGCCAAGAGAGGCCAAACGAAATGCAAAGTATTATGGAAAGAGACAATTATGATCTTATCGCACTCCTTCAGAAAGTTCCGACTGCAACCGTCAGCCTGCAACTCTCTGACTTGAACGCATTCTCCCGCAGACTTATTGCGCAAACGCGCGAAGAATATGAGCGGGAAATCACCGGGCGCCTCGAATCGCGCAATGAGGTATATCTCTCCTCTGATGCCGTCAAGCAAACCCTTAAGATTTCAAACACGACTCTGTGGCGCTGGGCAAAAGCCGGGATGCTCGTACCAGTGATGGTCGGCGGGCAGAAACGCTACCGTCAGTCCGACATTGACAAACTCGTAGAACTCCGGCCATGAAAGAAGAAGCACTTCAATTCCCAATCGAGCTGTTTCCGAAAGCATTTCAGGAAATCGCCAGGGACTGTGAAACCAGCGGAGGCTTCCCGGTGAGCTTTACGGCAAGCTCGATGTTGCTGGCCGTCGCCACTGCCATCGGGAATTCCCGCTCACTCTCCTGCCCAATTGGGATTGCGTCAACCTGCTCCCTGTTCATGGCGTTGCTTGGCGGCCCCGGTGCGGTGAAGACACCGTCAATGGCATTTGCGATGCAACCCCTGCGGGAACGGGACAATGAAACCCTGACGGAATACGCTTCACTTCTCAAAGAGTACCGGGCAAGTCTGCGCTCCGGAGAACAGGTAGAGAAGCCTACACCGCGGCAACTCATCACCGATGACATCACCATAGAGAGTCTTGCCCTCGTGCTTACGAACAATCCCAATGGCGTGTGCGTTTACAACGATGAGCTCAACGGGTGGTTCGCATCTTTCGACAAGTACCGAAAGGGCGGAGGGGATGTCAACCGATGGCTCAGTCTCTACAGCGGCCAGAGCTACACCATCAATCGCAAGAGCACCGATGACGTGATTCACGTTAAACACCCGTTTGTCTGCGTGCTTGGATCCATTCAGCCCGAGGTGCTGATTAGAACTTTCAGCGGAGAAATGAAAGAGAACGGAATGTTCCAGCGCATTCTGTTCGTTCCAAACTCTTCAGAGGACAAACCGCTAATCTGGTCGGGCAATGACGACCTTCCTTCCACACGGGATACGGATTGGAAAAGGTTCATTTCCCGCGTCCTTGGTTACGCTGAGGAATACAGGGAGTATAAGTTTGACAAGGATGCCTGGGCGTACTTATGCAGTTGGCAGAACAGTAAGGAGGAAGAGCTCAATGCCGATGGAGATACATCCCGGGTGGAAATTTTCCGTAAGTCGCAGATATATGCCATAAGGTTCTGCATTCTCTTCAAGGTCATCCACGAGATTGCAGAAGGAAAAGAGCCGACTGACATTGTGGAAAACATTGATTCCTTTCGAGCGACCGAGCTGGCAAACTACTTCTTCCAGGCATCCTGCTGCACTTTCGACTATGTCACAAGTGGCGGATATGATGATGGAGCATCGAGATTCCTTTTGCTGTATGACCAACTGCCGGAAATGTTCACCTCCCAGATGGCGTTATCTCTCGCTGATGTTATGAGAATTCCAAGATCAACCCTTTTCTACAATCTGAAGAAGACCGTGGAAAGAAAATGGGTAAGGCAGACCGGCCATGGAAAGTATGTTAAATTATGAACAGTTGGACTTTTGGACTTTTGGACTTTCCCCACTGGAGCCATTCAGAAGCCCGAAAATCCAAAAGTCCAAAAGTCCAACTTAAATGAAAAATCAAAGAAAAATGAAAAAGAAAAGACCGAACAACAGAATCACAATCTTCTTTCCCGAGGGAAAGGTTGAGACGCTCCATATTTATGCAAGTTGGAAAGCTCTCACTTCAGATGAGAAAGTAAGTGTCAGTTCACTTCTTTCATCGACAATTCTGGAAGTCATCGAGAACGACCGGGCATTCCGAAGTTTCATTGAAACGTATCCCGCAAAGAAGAAAAGATAACCTCCTACTGTAGGAAGTTGCGACTTGGGTGCAATGGGAGCAATCAGCGACATGGTCGCCTGTTCCGAAGTTCATCATGGTCGCAAAGTAGGAAGGTAGGAACAAAGTACAATCAGCCGAGGGAGAAAGAGGCAATTGGAAATTGCCATAACTCAGTACGGCAATTTCATAAATGAAAATGCCCCTTCGCTCTGCGAGGCTTAAAATTGAAGCAAAATTATGTCAAATTTTGTAGTTATACACATTGGAAAATGCAAGGATATCGGACGGGGTCTCGATATCCATCTTACCCGGAACGGGTTCACGCCGAAAAATGCGGATCCGTCCCGGAAACACCTCAATCGAAATCTGATTAAACTCAAAGGCAAATCGATTCACGATGTTGCTATGGCGCGTTTGAATGAAGCGGGAATCAAACTGAGGAAAGGCCAGAACCTCGCTTTGGAATTTATTCTTTCCGGCTCTACGGATGCAATGCTCGCAATGTCGGAAGATACTCTTAAATCCTGGGCAAATGACAGTCTGGATTTCGTCAGGCGTCACTGTGGCTATGAGAATGTTATCTCCGCACATCTTCATAGAGATGAAACCGCGCCCCACCTGCACGTTATCGTCCTTCCGATTGTAAACGGAGAAAGCAGGCGTACAAAACGAGCTCACGAGGCGAATGAAGACAATCAGCGCAAGCGTTACAATAAAGACGCAAAGCGCCTGCGCCTGAGTGCCGATGAAGTGCTGAACCCTGAGAGGCTGAACTATTATTGGGACGCCTATGCAGCGGAAGTCGGGATGAAGTATAACCTTCAGCGTGGAGTCCACGCCGAGAAGGGCAGCAAAGTCGCGCACACGGATTCCACAGAATACAACAGAGCGTTGGAAAGAGAAAACAGAAGAATCCAAACGGAGAATGCCGAACTCTCAAGAAGAAACGGCAAGCTTCAGAAGGAAGCCGCCGAATTGGAAAGCCGCATCGACAGTGAAAACAAGGTACTGGAGATTCGGGCAAAAGAGGCCCAACTTCCGAAGGCGGATTTTCTTGGGCGGTACAAGGAGGAAGACGTCAGGCAGTACCTGCAAGACGCTGCCGGGAACCAGATTGTGACTCGCCGCTCAGCAGTTTATACAGGAGATAGAATCGGTAGGCTGGAAATCGAGAACGCATCACTGAGGGAGCAGCTTGCAAAAAGCGAAGAAATCCTGAAGGACCCTGCAAAGTTGAGAAGCAAGCCGAATACAAACGAATACAAGCAAAAAGTCAGCGCCAGCCTGAAAGCAAGGTATGGCAAAGAAGGCTCTTTGAGAATAATCGGCAAGGTCAAGGGTACTGACGCTACCGTCCTTACCTGCACTGTCGGAACACTCAGGCACATTGTCGTGGCACGGCCGGACGGAGAAGCATTTCTGTACAATTATGCTCCGAAACTCGGCGTTGCCGGGATGGACAAGGCCGCGAATCTTGCCGTCCATCGTGAACAGTCAAGCCCTAACAAGGCAGTCAATATTTCCGCCAGTCAGGTTGTCCGGATGGCACAGATTCTCACTCCCGACACCAGTCAGGTAAAAGGCAACAGTTGGTCCGGCAAGGTGCCTCTTACGGAAGACCAAATCGAAGAACTTTACCAGATCGGGCGCACCGGAGCCTTGAATTTCAGCTTCGAAGATTACAGCCTGGTAGACTACATCGCATAAAATGGTGCCTGCCCGTTATAGATAAATCAGGT
>JAGHVI010000022.1 GCA_018064385.1 Candidatus Minthenecus merdequi | reverse complement strand
CCACAACTCTCCACTGAAATCCTGACTCTTTTCATCCGTCTGAATCTCTTCTCTGACCGTCTCGCTTTCGATGGCAGACAACCTGCCTATTTTGCCCAAACCTCCGACCCTCCAAACATTGGTAGCCACCCATAAATATATTTTTGGAAAATGTTTTGGTAGTTTCGTGAAAAATATGTAACTTTGCACTCTCGAATGAGACTATGTAAAGATATGAGATACCTTGCTGAAAATATAAATAAAAAGCTGAGGAACTGGCTATTGTCGGTGATTATGTTGACATTGTGTTGTGGTGTGCTGTGGGGTGAAAAAGTGAAATTTGTGAAATGCGGAGGTGGTCCAGGGTGGTACTCATTTAATGGACAGGTATTTTATTCGGACGGAGGAGTGACTTGGGACAGTTTGGGTATGCACACACGTAACACATGTGCATTGTGGAAAAGTTATTCGGTAGGCAAAGATGGACGTATCGTTGGGGATGCAGCTCCGTTGGGTGTGGCATTGTATGAGACAGAAAAGACATCCTTATGTCATAGTGGTCAGGACTTTGTGGGCGAAGAGTTTACCTCAGCAATGCGGGAGCAGAGTTTTGACATAGATGTTCCTGGGATTGTCGGAGGAACAGAGGCTACGGTTAGAGTCAGAATGGCACAGACTGGATTGTCAGCAACAACAGCCACTATAAAAATAAATAGTGTGGTTGTCGGAACAATTCTTGTAGCTGCTCCGTATGGCAATGATTGTGCAAAAGCGACAACGGGTACATTCAAATTCAATGCACCCGGGGGTAATGAACGAGTGAAAGTGACAATAACTTACAATGTGAATGGAGCGAATGGTTATTTGGATTGGATCGAGATAAACTATAAAGATTCAAGAAAAGAGGCAGTTGCGAAGAGTGTCAAGCCAGCAGAGGCAGGAGGAGAGAACGAGGAGGAAAAGCGTCAGGGGCGAGATGTGGGAAGATTGCATCAAATGGGGAATGCAGAATATCTGATTATAACGGACGAAGAGTTCCGTAGTGAAGCAGAACGGTTGGGAGCATTGCACGAATGGTATGATGGTATGAGTTATGCAGTGGTGACTCAGAGCGAGATATTCTATGAATACACAGACGGAACTCCATCGATTGAGGCATACAGACGATTTTTGGCACAAATGTCGAAAAGTGGAACAAAGTATGTGGTTCTGTTCGGAGATGGGTGTTTTGATAATAGAGGATTGCTTAGGGAACAGAGTCGGGAAAACCTTTGGAGACTGCTGACATACCAGAGTGAAGAATCTTTTGCCGAGAGTGGTTCGTACTGTTCGGACGACTTGTTTGGTGTTGTCAAAGAGGGAGAAATAGATTTGAAAAACGACACAATGTCATTGGCGGTGGGAAGGATAAATGCATATACAGTTCAGCAAGCGAAAGACTACGTAGATAAGGTTGAGAAATATATGGCTAACGAAGACCTGAGTGAGTGGAAAAACAGGGCGATAATAATAGCAGACGATGGAGACAACAACCTGCATACCCGTGGAGCTGAACAGGTTGCAGAAGTTACGGAAAGCCTCTATCCTGACCTTTTGCTGCGCAAACTGTATATGGACTCGTACGTCCAGCAGACCACGACACAGGGCGAAACGTATCCTTTGATGAAAAAAGAGTTGGACGACTATATAAGGGACGGGGTACTGCTGATTGACTACGTTGGACATGGAGGGTATGCCAATCTGTCTAACGAACAGATAATCAGTTATACTGATATGGTTAATATGGAAAACAGACGTCTGCCACTGTGGATGACGGGAACGTGCAGCTTCTCGAGGTTCGATGATATAAAAGATTCTGGAGGTGAGATAATGACGCTCAACCCGAAAGGCGGAGCAATAGCGATGATTTCTACCACGAGGACAGTCTATTCGGGAGCAAACGAAGCATTGATGCAGGAGATTACGCAACATCTGTTGCAGCCTGGAGTGACGATAGGAGAGTCATTGAGGAGGGGCAAAAATGCAAGGGCTACAAAGTCGGACGGCAATAGACTTGCCTTTGCGTTATTGGGCGACCCGGCATTGCGGCTGAATTGGGCATGGGACAGAAAAGTGGTGTGCAGTTACGACAAAGATACGGTTGGGGCGATGGATATTGTGAAAATAGATGGGGAAGTTCGACAAGAGGGCGTTAGAGATGAATTGTTTAATGGATTTGTGGATGTAACGATATTCGATAAAGAAGAGACGATAAGGACATTAAGTAACGATGATCCAGCAGTAGAACCATTTGAGTATAGATATAGGATAAATCCGATATTCAGGGGAAAAACTGTTGTGCAAGAGGGACGTTTCGAGGTGCAATTTGTTGTGCCAAAAGACATAAAATACAACTTTGGGACGGCGAGGGTAGTTATGTATGCGTGGGATGAAGAACGAGGAATTGAGGGCAATGGCAATGACGAACGATTGGTAGTCGGTGGAGAATCGTCCGAGACGGTTGAGGATACAATAGGGCCTGACTTGATGCTGTCATTCAATACTTTGACTGTTAAAAATGAGTATGAAGTAGGCGAGAACCCGCTGATGATTGTGCAGATTTACGATGAATATGGAATCAATACGTGCGGCAGTGGAATAGGTCACGACATAATGGTGTGGATTGACGGAGAAGAGGGTATTGTGCTCAACAATTATTATGAAACAGTTCTTGGGTCATACCAGCAGGGAAAAGTTGAATACAGGCTTGAAGGAATCAGCGAAGGGTGGCACGATGTACGATTCAGATGTTGGGATATGATGAACAATTCTTCGGTTGCACAATGTAGGATAAAAGTGACGAAAGGGAAAGAAAAATGCATAGAAAGTGTGGCTGTTGTGCCAAATCCGGCAGATTTATATGCAGATATTGTAGTTGAGGGCGATGCGCCAGGAGAGGAAAATGACGTTTCAGTCGAGATTTTTGACATTTGTGGTCGGAAAGTTTGGGCTTGGAATCAGAGCGGAATAGTCTATGAAGCTGGTCATAAAATAGTGATTAGATGGGATTTGAGTGGGGCAATAGCAGATGGAATTTATTATGCGAAGGTCAAACTAGGAAAAAGTTCAGTAAAAACGGCAAAAATTCTTGTCTGTGCGCGAAAATTTTTGTAACTTTGCAACCCAAAAGTAAAAGAATATACAATAACATATTAAATAATGAAAAAGTTTTTTTTGACGATTATCGCATTAGCGATGGTGTCTGCGGTTATGGCAGACAAAGGCAAAGCGGCAAGTGGCAAGATTCCTGATGGTTACAACAATCCAATACTGACGGCAGTGCCAGGAATGTCAATTGGTCCAGATGCTGCAGCCGGTGGTTTGGCTGATATGGGTGTTGCAACAATGGCTGACATCAATTCACAGTTCTGGAACTCATCGAAATACGCTCATATGAAGAGTCAAGGTGGATTCACATTTAACTACTCTCCATGGCTGACCAATTTGGTGAAAGATGTCCATCTTTTGTCAGTTGCAGGTTATTACAACATCAGTCCAACGGCAGGCGCAATTTCTGCTTCGCTTAGATATTTCACGATGGGAGATGTGACAATTCGCGAGTCTTTGGATGATATAGGTTACAGTGTAACGCCAAACGAGGTGACTTTTGACCTTGGTTATTCAAGAATGTTGTCTGAGCACTTCTCGATGGGTGTTGCTCTTCGTCTGATTTATTCGGACCTTTCAGCAAAGAACGACGAAAACTATAAAGCCGGTTATGCTTTTGCAGCTGACATCAACGGTTATTTGAATTACCCAATTGAGACAAAACGTGGTACAGATTACTTCCGTTTTGGTTTCAACATACAGAACCTTGGTACAAAAATTTCGTATGACGACAACAATACCAAAAACTTCCTTCCATTGACATTGCGTCTTGGTTTTGCATATCAGGTTACTTTCAACAAGTACCATCGTATGACATTCAATGCTGAGACATATCGTTATATGGTTCCTTCACGTTATTCTCGCTATACCGAAGGTTACAATCCTGATTCTACAAATACCTGGGCAATGAAACAGAGTCAGTACAACGATATCTCAGTAATGAAAGGATTGGCACAATCGTGGGCTGATGCTCCTTACGGGTTCAAAGAGGAGATGGCAGAGTTCAACTTCGGTGTAGGCACTGAGTATGCTTATAACGAGCAGTTCTTTGCACGTTTTGGTTATCACAACGAGGCTAAGTACAAAGGTAATCGTAAATACTTTACTTTCGGTGCAGGTTTTCAGTTGTCAGGATTCAAACTTGATGTATCATACTGCTGTGCTTTGAGCCAGAACAACCCATTGAACAACACATTGAAATTCTCTCTTGGATTTGATGTCGAAGGGTTGAAACAGTTGGCTGACCGTGGTGCAGAAAAGAGGGCTGTTGAAGAGGCAGATGATGCTTGGTAGAATATAGGTGATAAATTATATATAGAACCCCTATAGTACTTATGAAATAACAGTCAAAGCCCAGATAAGCTTTGACTGTTTGCTTTTTGAGATATGAATAGAATAGGCTTTGGTTACGATGTACATAGGTTGGTGGAGGGACGCCGACTGATGTTGTGCGGTGTTGAAGTTCCTTACGAGAAAGGATTATTGGGTCATTCGGATGCAGATGTGGCACTTCATGCACTGAGTGACGCATTGTTAGGAGCTGCTGCACTGAGGGATATAGGTTATTGGTTTCCTGATACTGCTGCTGAGTTTGATGGAGCGGACAGTCGTGTGTTATTGCGACGTGTTGTTGCGATGTTGGCTGAGAGGGGATATAAGATTGGGAATGTTGATGTGACTATTTGCGCACAGAGACCTAAGTTGATGAGTTTTATCGAAGAGATGCGTAAATGTGTGGCTGAGGATCTTGGTGTTGATTTTGGCAGTGTCAGTGTGAAGGCGACGACAACGGAGGGACTTGGTTTTGTTGGTACGGGTGAAGGAATTGCAGCACAGGCGGTAGCTTTGATTTATTCATAATTTGTATCTGTCATTTGGATTTACGATGTTAGTGATCCCTTGGGCACAGGTGTTGCAGGTGATGAGTAGAGTTTTCGGACAGGCTGGGTGGAGATGGTGTAAAAAAAGGCTGATACTTTTTAAGTATCAGCCTTTTAGTTGTTAATTGACATTTATTACATCATGCCCATGCCTGGGTTAGGCATTGCTGGCATTGGAGGATTCTCCTCTTTTTTGTCAGTGATTACACACTCGGTGGTGAGGAACATACCTGCTATAGAGGCAGCGTTTTCGAGGGCAATTCGAGCTACTTTTGCTGGGTCAACGACTCCTGCCTGGAAGAGGTTTTCGTAGCGGTCCAAACGAGCGTTGTAACCGAAGTCGTCTTTGCCTTCAGAAACTTTTTGTACGATTACAGCCCCTTCCTTGCCTGCGTTAAGAGCAATTTGACGGAGAGGTTCTTCGATGGCACGACGAATGATTTCGATACCTGTCTGCTCGTCATCGCAGTCTCCCTTGAGATTTTTGAGAGATTCGATAGCACGAATATAAGCGACGCCACCACCAGGAACGATGCCTTCTTCGATAGCAGCACGTGTTGCAGAAAGAGCATCATCAACGCGATCTTTCTTCTCTTTCATCTCGACCTCGGATGCAGCACCAACATAGAGCACAGCTACGCCACCTGAAAGTTTGGCGAGACGCTCCTGCAGTTTTTCGCGGTCATAATCAGACTTGGTGTTGGAGATTTGGGCTTTGATTTGGTTTATGCGTTCTTGGATGGCAGTCTTTTCTCCACAACCATTGACAATCACGGTGTTATCCTTAGATACAGTGATGCGTTCAGCAGTGCCGAGCATTTCGATTGTTGCGCTTTCAAGTTTGATGCCTTGTTCCTCGCTAATGACGATACCACCAGTGAGGGTTGCGATGTCTTGGAGCATCTCCTTGCGGCGGTCGCCAAAACCAGGAGCCTTGACAGCGCAAATTTTCAACTGGCTGCGCAGACGGTTGACAACAAGAGTTGTGAGTGCCTCGGAGTCAACATCTTCAGCGATGATGAGGAGCGGACGGCCAGATTGAACTGCTGGTTCGAGTACAGGAAGGAGTTCCTTGAGGTTGGAGATTTTTTTGTCGTGGATAAGAATGTAAGGTTTGTCCATTTCGACCTCCATCTTTTCGGTGTTGGTTACGAAATAAGGGGAGATATAGCCACGGTCGAACTGCATACCTTCGACAACGTCGATTGTGGTGTCACGCCCTTTAGCCTCTTCAATGGTGATAACGCCATCCTTAGAAACGCGTTTCATAGCGTCAGCAATGAGTTTGCCGATTTCGGCATCGTTGTTGGCAGAGATAGTAGCAACTTGCTCGATTTTGTCGTAGTCAGAGCCAACTTCATTTGACTGAGCCTTGATGCTTTCGACTACTTTAGCGACAGCCTTGTCAATACCACGTTTGAGGTCCATTGGATTTGCACCTGCGGTCACGTTTTTCAGACCAACATTGATGATTGACTGTGCGAGGACTGTTGCAGTTGTGGTGCCGTCACCAGCCTGATCTCCAGTTTTAGATGCAACCTCTTTGACCAGTTGAGCGCCAACGTTTTCGGCTGCATTATCTAATTCAATTTCCTTTGCAACGGTAACACCATCTTTTGTGATGTGTGGAGCACCATATTTTTTTTCGATAATAACGTTGCGACCTTTAGGACCAAGTGTTACTTTGACGGCATTTGCCAGTTGGTCAACGCCACGTTTCAGCTCTTCGCGAGCATCTATATTGAATGTGATTTCTTTTGCCATAATTGTTTGTGATTTTATAGGTTAAAGGATAGCGAGAACGTCAGACTGACGCATGATGAGATACTTTTGGTTGTCGAGTTCCAGTTCAGTACCAGCATATTTGCCATAGAGAACAGTATCGCCAGGTTTCAGAATCATCTCTTCGTCCTTAGTGCCACGACCAACGGCAACGATGATACCGCGGAGAGGTTTTTCCTTAGCAGAGTCGGGGATAATGATTCCACCGACAGTTTTAGTTTCGGCTGGTGCGGGCTCGATTAGCACGCGGTCAGCAAGTGGAGTACATTTCATAGTAAAAGGTGTTTTAAGTTGTTATTTAATTCTTTGTCTTCATATTTGTCAAATTGTATGCCAAGGGGGATGATGATGACAAAATGTCAGTGTGGTGTAGTTTTTCCCTGTCATGAAATAGGCAGCCGCAGTGGGAAGCGAGGGGGAATGGAGGCAAATGTGTTGCAAGGAAAAAATAGAGGTGAAATTTTAACATTTCCAGATGACGTTTTCTGTTTTTTTGCTTCGTCGTTTGTAGATCTGTGGTACGTATAGGCTACGACTTTTTTTAGGGTGGTTCTATTAATTAGGTTGAGACGATTTTGAAGTTTATTTTTAGCAGATTGCTGTGCGAAAGAAGGGAGCATAGCGGGCTATGTGACCGACT
>JAGHVI010000140.1 GCA_018064385.1 Candidatus Minthenecus merdequi | reverse complement strand
GTTGCAGGAGCGTATGCAAAGATTACGCCTTGATGGTTAGGACCCTGGTTTGCAGATACCGTCATGGTAGTAGCAGTAGTCGATTCGACTGTTGCTGTGCGAAAGAAGGGAGCATAGCGGGCTATGTGACCGACTGACAAGCAGCAAGATGCAAAATAAACTCAAAAGCGTCCAACAATGAACCATCCGCCTTGTAACTTAAAAACATAATTAATAGAACCACCCTTATGATATTAGTATTAGATTTTGGCAGCCAGTACAACCAGTTGATAGCACGCCGTATTCGCGAGATGGGGGTTTATTCTGAGTTGAAACCTCACGAGATTACTGCTGCCGATATAAAATCACGTGGCGACGTTGAAGGCATCGTGTTTTCGGGCGGACCTAAGAGTATATACGCTGAGGATGCTTACCACTGCGACCCTGAGATTTTCAATCTTGGCATTCCTGTGCTTGGCATTTGCTATGGTATGCAACTTACGACAGAGCACTTCGGAGGGCGCATTGAGCGTGGCACGACAAAAGAGTTCGGCCGTATGCCGATAAAAGTCAAGAACGACTGTCCTCTGTTTCGTGGACTTCCTGAACGTCAGAACGTTTGGATGTCGCACGGCGACTATGTTGCCGCTGTTGCTCCAGGGTTCACCACAGGTGCAGTAAGCGACAATGACATTTGTGCTGCAGCTTGGGACGAGAAACGGGGACTTTATCTTGTGCAGTTCCACCCTGAAGTACGAGGTTCAGAGTTTGGCAACGATATTATCTCGAATTTCATATTCGGCATTTGTAAAGCCAAGAAAGCATGGTCGATGGAAAACTACATCGAGATGCAGATAGAGAAAATTCGCAAACAGGTAGGCGACAAGAAAGTGCTTTGCGGATTGTCGGGTGGTGTTGATTCGACAGTTGTGGCTGTACTTATTCAGAAAGCGATAGGCAAACAACTGACCTGTATGTTCATTGACCATGGTATGTTGCGCAAAAACGAGGGTGACCAAGTGATGGGCATGTGCCAAGACCTTTTTGGAATAAACGTAGTACGTATTGATGCAAAGGAAAGGTTTCTCGGCAAACTGGCAGGTGTTACAGAGCCTGAACGCAAACGCAAGATTATCGGCAACGAATTTGTTTATTGCTTTGACGAGGAGTGTCGCAAACTGGGTGAGTTCGACTTTCTGGCACAAGGCACGTTATACACAGATGTGATAGAGAGTGGTACAAAGACTGCTCAAACAATAAAATCTCATCACAACGTTGGAGGTCTGCCTAAAGATATGAAGTTCAAATTAGTTGAGCCTCTCAATGTACTCTTCAAAGACGAGGTGCGTGTACTTGGCGAGAAACTCGGCATACCTTCGCACATCGTATGGCGTCAACCATTCCCCGGTCCAGGTCTTGCAATACGCATAATCGGTGACATCACCGAACAAAAGTTGCATATTGTCCGCGAGAGTGATGCTATTCTTCGTGAAGAGATAGCCAAAGCAGGATTGGATCGTGACATCTGGCAATACTTCACTGTGCTGACCAACTTACAGTCCGTTGGGGTAATGGGTGATGAACGCACCTACGACTATGCTTTAGGCATTCGTGCTGTGACCTCGATAGACGGAATGACGGCTGACTGGGCACGCATACCTTACGATGTTCTTGAAATTATTTCACGCCGCATTGTCAACGAAGTGAAAGGAGTCAATCGCATTGTTTATGACATTACATCAAAACCACCTGCAACAATAGAATGGGAATAAACATCTCGAAAGCCATAGACCTTCATCTGCATTTGGATGGTGCGATTTCGTTGAAATCTGCCCGTGAATTGGCACGACTTCAGCAAATCAGCATACCGGAAAGCGATGAAGAACTGACAATGATGATGAGAGTATCACCAGACTGCACTAACCTGAATGAGTTTCTTGAAAAATTCGAGTTTCCTTGCAGTTTGCTACAAACAGAAATTGGCATTGAAACCGCAATGTTCAACCTGTGCGAAGAACTTAGCGATAGAGACTTGGCATACGCAGAGGTTCGTTTTGCTCCATCAAAATGTTGCGACAAAGGGCTAACTCAGGGGCAGGTTGTCAGAGCTGCTGTCAAGGGAATGAAACGCAGCAAAATGAACTGCAGACTAATCCTTTGTTGTATGCGTGGCGACAACGATACAGTGAACAAAGAGACTATTCAGGTGGCTAAACAGTTTATCGCAGATGGTGTGGTTGGTGTTGACCTTGCAGGTGCCGAAGCTCTTTATCCTACCAAATGGTACGAAGACTTGTTCAAGTTAGCACGTGAACTTGATATCCCATTCACCATTCACGCAGGCGAAGCAGCAGGAGCCGAAAGCATCTTGGCAGCTATTGATATGGGAGCACGGCGCATAGGTCATGGCACTCATTCAATGGAAAATCCAGAAGTCATAGAGAAGCTTGCCAACAGGCAAATACCAGTAGAAATGTGTCCAACCAGTAATCTACAGACGCATGCAATAGAAAACATCGAAGATTTACCTCTCCGCAAATTCATTGAGGCTGGTATATTGGTAACAATCAACACAGACGACCCAACAATTGAGGGTACAACAATATACGATGAGTGGCAAAAGGTGATAGAAACATTCAACCTGACAGATGCAGAAATCAGACAACTGCGCACCAACTCAATAAAAGCATCATTTCTTTCAGACGAAGAGAAAAAAAAGTTACAAAAAGAATTGGAAAACTATATTCAAACAATCAATTAAAAAATCTATTATGAAAAAAATCATTTCAATGGCATTCATCGCAATGATGGTTGCCTTCGCAGCGACAAGTTGCAGCAAAGACGACTCAAAAGAGCCAGACGACCCTCAACACGACAATCCTGAGGTGACGGATACAATCACAGTAAACCCAATTGTGAACACTTTCAATCTTGGCAAAGATCAGCTTGGCAAAACACATGAAGAGATTGCCAATATGCTCAAAAGTAAAGGCTATGAAGATTATGGGACTGTTATGATGTATATGGGTGAATCATATTGTATAGAGGTAATCGACTCAACCAACTCTCAAGGCAAGGTTTTCAACCTCACACTCACAATATATCCAAATAATAGCGGGATTGGAGAATACAAACCAATGCTGACAATGTCATACGCATACGATGCAGTCAAGAAAATTGGCAACCAATTCAATATGGGTTCTCATCAACTCCGCTATTGGGGTACATACAATCAAGTCGGCACCCGTATGGCATCAAGTTATGAAGAGTTTATAAAATATATCAACTCCGGCAACTTCAACCAGAATAATTCTATTTGGATTGACAGTACTATTTCGCACTACAACGCAGAGGCATGGGATGAGTTCATCGGTCTTCAACTTCATTCAAAAGAATACAAAGTCAGTGGCAGCGATGTGAAAGAATTCTCATTCCCAATTAACTTTATTGACAACAGTCTGAAAGACTAAACTATAGGTAAATGCTAAAATTCACCATTTAGTGATGGTGAGGCAATAAAAAAGTAGAGTGTGTAATCAGTTACGCACTCTACTTTTTTACGATTTCATCAGCATATATGATTATTTTGTAGTCATAATTTTGAGGACAAGTTTATCTGTTTCAACCATACCATCGCGACCAACTGAAGTCATATTACGAACAGATTTATCAACCGAGTCGTCAACAATACCCTCAACCGAGGATACATAATGATTGTTCATAGCAAGTTTTGCACACATAAGTGCAGTGCTGACACCAGTGGCAAGTTTTAGAGCACAAGAAGGTTTTGCACCATCACAAAGCATACCGGTGAGCGTTGCAACCATATTCTTGACCGCATAGCAGATGTTGTCGTAGGAACCGCCCATAAGGTATGTTATACCACAAGCCGAACCAGTGGAAGCCACTACGCAACCACAAAGAGCCGAGAGACGTCCGAGGTTTTGCTTAATGAAAATAGCAGTAAGGTGGGACAGCGTCAAGGCACGGATAAGTTGCTCGTCAGAGGCTTTAATATCGTCAGCGTAAGCGACAACAGGCATTGTTGCAGCAATACCCTGGTTACCGGAACCTGAGTTACTCATAACAGCCATAGGGCAACCAGCCATTCGAGCATCAGCGGCAGCAGCAGTACGTCCAACAACGTGCGAATAAACTGTTTCGCCGAAAAGTTCTGGTGACGTGGTCATAACACGTCCTACTTCGTGACCAAAATTGCCATCAAGCGAGTGGTGAGAAACAGCATCGTTCAAACGTCGAGCCTCAAGGATAAAACGCAAATCTTCAAGAGGAGTGTTCATAGCAAAGTCGTAAACCATGCGCATATTCAACTGTATGACCTGCGCTCCAGCACTTTGGGAAGATGAAATATCCTTATGAAGAAGCACATTACCATCGCGTTCGATATGAACAAAATTGGTATGGTTCGAGGCTATTGTTGCTTGAGCGGTATGTCCATTTCCTGATACCTCAATTTCGATATATAGTTTTTCGTCGGTCGGTTTAAGTTCGACGTTAATTACACCTCGATCAATCATCTGGCGACCGATTTCAACGGCAGCAGAAGAGCAATCGCGCAGCACCTCAAGTTGGTATTCGCTCTTGCCGATTGTTGCGCCGAGAGCTATTGCAATTGGCAAGCCGACCATACCAGTACCCGGGATACCAACTCCCATTGCATTCTTAATGATATTTGCGCTGAGACGTGCGGCGATTTTCTCGGGCACAGAGCCAAGGGTTTCAGAAGCTTTTGCAACAGCCAAAGCCACTGCTATTGGTTCGGTGCATCCAATTGCTGGAATCACTTCTTGCTTGATTAAATCAATTATTTGGTCTTTCTGGTTCATTATACTAGGTTATTCAACTGATAATTATCTACCGCTACGGAGGATACCGCGAGAAGATTCGCGGATAAAAAGAATAATCTCGTCTCGCTCGGCAGTAGCTGGCAGTTCATTTACAATACGCTCAACAGCATCAGAAACATTCATACCAGAGTTGAATATGAGTCGGTAAATATCCTGAATAGTGTTAATCTGGTCGTTTGAGTAACCACGACGACGAAGACCTATTGAATTGATTCCAGCGTATGTGATAGGGTCGCGACCAGCGGTGATGTAAGGAGGAATATCTTTATTGATGCGAGAGCCGCCTTGAATCATACTATGACAACCGATGTGGGTGAACTGATGTACGAGCGTTCCACCGCCAATGACAGCATAATCGCCAATTACACATTCGCCAGCTAACTGAGTACAGTTGCTCATAATAATATTATTGTTCAAGATACAATCGTGAGCCACATGGCAGTAAGCCATAATAAGGCAGTTATTGCCAATAATTGTACGCCCCCTTGAAGCAGTTCCTCGATGAATGGTAACACACTCGCGGATATTACAATTGTTGCCAATAATCACTTCTGTTTTCTCGCCACGGAACTTGAGATCTTGAGGGATAGCACCAATCACAGCGCCAGGAAAGATATTGCAATTATCACCGATAGTCGTTCCTTCGAGAATGGTTACATTGCTTCCGATGTGTGTTCCAGCACCAATTTTCACGTTCTTATCGATGGTAACAAAAGGCTCAACGACCACGTTTGATGCGAGTTGTGCATCAGGATGCACGTAAGCTAAGAGTTGTTTCATTATAAAAAAGGTATGATATAATCTATTTATTTTCCGAATCCTTATGACGTATGGCAGCAACCATTTCAGCCTCGGTGGCAATTTTTCCGTCAATGAATATAAATCCCTTGATATTTGCCAAGCCGCGTCGTATTGGTGAAGTGAGAACCATCTTCATCACCATAGTGTCACCGGGGACAACCTTGCTGCGGAATTTAACGTTATTAATGTTGATAAAATAAGTTGAGTAATTTTCTGGGTCAGGCAATCGTGAGAGTATTATGATACCAATAGCCTGCGCCATAGCCTCAATTTGGAGCACACCAGGCATAACAAGTTCGTCAGGGAAATGGCCTTGAAAAAAAGGTTCATTGCAAGTGACATTCTTGACTGCTACGATATGTTGGTCGCCAATCTCCATTATTTTATCAACGAGCAACATTGGATAACGATGAGGGAGCATTCGGCGGATGTCATTGATATCGAAAACAGGCTTCGCACCATAATCTATGACAGGTGTTGAGACCTCTTGACGCGCCACTTTTTTGCGAAAAGAAGCTGCAAAAGCAGTGTTCACGCCATGTCCAGGGTGAACAGCAATTATTCTGCCGCGGATATAAACACCAGCGAGTGCGATGTCGCCAATAATGTCAAGCAGTTTATGACGAGCGGGTTCGTTTGCAAATTTCAAAGGGCCATTAATATAGCCAAGTTGATAATTTTGGCAAGGAGTCTGTCCACAAGCAGCACAAATTTTGTCAAGGTTCTCCTTCGAGGCTTGCTTATCATAGATTACCAATGCATTGTTGAGGTCACCACCTTTGATAAGTCCAGCGTTAATAAGTTGTTCTATCTCACGGACAAAAACGAATGTACGGCAAGATGAAATCTGCTCAACATAATTGTTCATAGAGTCCAACATAGCATACTGGTTGGAAAGGATAGGAGAATCGTATCCGACCATAACCTGGACTGAGAATTGGTCATCGGGCATAAGAGTTATACTCGACTCGCCCATTGTGAAAGTTGTTTTGCTTGTAACAATATACTCGCGTCGTTCTGTCAACTGTTCGACGATTCCGACCTTATTTATACCTTCGACATATTGTGTAGCACTACCATCAAGAATAGGGAACTCTGGGGCATCAACCTCCATAATACAATTATCAATGCCAAGAGCATAAAGAGCAGAGAGACAATGTTCGACGGTCGAAACAATGCAGTCACCTTTTTTCAACACGGTACCACGTTCGGTAGCCTTGACATGCTCGGCAAGTGCTTTCATTTCAAATGATTCAGACTTACCGATTAAATCGACGCGACGAATAATGTAACCAACGTTAATGTCAGCAGGTTTGAGACGCAATGACACTTGAGCACCAGTGTGAAGGCCTTTACCTTTCAACTCGAACTCTCCGCCTAAAGTATGTTGCTTCATTTAAGGGTGGTTCTATTAAGGGTGGTTCTATTAATTATGTTTGTATGTTATATCGGAGGATGGTTCATAATTGAAGAAGGTCGGCTGCACTCAGCATACTAAAACAAGTTTATTTCTGCTCTCGTTTGCAGGACCTTTGGACGCTTTTGAATTTATTAAATGCCTTGCTATGTCTTCCGCACAGCAGACTGTAAAAAAAAAATAAACTTCAAAATCGTCTAAGCCTAATTAATAGAACCACCCTTAATAAATTTTTTCTCTAAATCGTTCAACCTATCATACATTTCGGTCAGACGTTTGCCGAGGACGGCATTACGACGGAATTCCTCGATAGGTTGAGGAGGGCTTCCGCAATAGACACCAGGGCGGCGGATATTACCGCTGACACCAGTTTGAGCGGCAAGTACTGTTCCATCAGGCACAGAAATATGTCCAACGACACCGACCTGACCAGCAAGAACGCAACGACTGCCAATTTTAGCAGAGCCAGCAATACCAGACTGGGCAGCTATAGCTGTATCTTCGCCAATAACGACATTGTGAGCTATTTGACAGAGGTTATCAATTTTAGTACCCCGCTTAACGACAGTGGAGCCCATAGTAGCGCAATCTACAGTTGTGTTTGCACCCACCTCGACTTCATCCTCAAGAACGACATTTCCCATCTGAGGAATCTTGTTGTAATGTCCTTCAGCATCAGGGGCAAATCCAAAGCCATCAGCACCAATAACTGCACCAGAATGGACAACACAATGTTTGCCAATTTTGCAGTTATCATAGACAGTTACGTTTGAGAACAGACGGGAAGATTCGCCAACAGAGACATTGTCACCCAAGCAAGTATGAGGATAAATCATAACGCCATCACCGATTACACAATTTTCGCCAATGACTGCGTATGCACCTATATAGACAAGGTCACCAATTTTAGCGGAAGAATCAATTATTGCAGAAGGATGAATACCTTTTTTGCGAGGCATAAGGTCAGCTGCTAATTTCAACAACGTAGATAGAGCCTCATAAGCATTCGGAACACGGATAAGTGTTGCTTTGACAGGTTGTTCTGCAACGAAATCATGGTCAACCAGAACTATTGTTGAGTTGGTTGAATATATATAATGTGTATATTTTTTGTTTGAGAGGAATGAGAGTTTTCCAGGAGCGCCCTCTTCGATTTTAGCGAAATCAGAGACTTTTGCGTTCTCATCTCCCTCAACCCGACCTTTGAGAAGGTCAGCGAGTTGTTTAGCGGTAAATTCCATTATCTCTTACGTTGAAAATACTCGTGTAATGTTTTTCTGTTCTCGATAGCCATACAAAAGGACAGACCAAGAATCAGAGCGACTAATACAGAATAAACATATTTCTTTTTAGGATTAGGCATAGGATTAGGTTTAGGGAGAAAATGAGTTTGGAAATTAACGACTTCGGGAGTAGAAGCCAAAGTTTCAGCCAATATTTCGCATTCATCAAACAATTCAAGGCTGAAAGTATCAGAATTCTCGATAACGTTATTAATATATTCAATTTTACGTTCAAGTGATTCTCTCCAACGTTTAGCAGGGAGACAATATTCTTGATTACCATTAAAATAGGAGGCTATTGACTTTTCGTAGTCAGCGAAATCAGACTTGTTGGGTAATGTGATTTCGATAGCCAAACGATCCATCATTACAAACTTGATACTATCTTCGGAGGTAACTTCAGATTTTTTATCGGTAAAATCAACGGAGCCATCATTTTTAGCATCAATGATATTGTAGATTAGGATTTCGGAGGTCAGATTATTTATAGAAAAAGTCTGTAATCCATGTTCAATCACAGGTTTCATAGACGGAGGGAAAACGATAGTTGCTTCGCCAGTAAAGGTTTCTTGAGAAGGCTTGCAACAAAATTTAGCAAACAATACGCTCAAAATTACGCACAAACACATCACATACCAGTATTTGCAACCCAAGCGCACGCAAGCGCAAAACAAGTTCAGACACCACACGAAAAAGGATTTCAACTTCCTGATGCATAGCAAAATGAAGTCAAAAAGATTCATATCTTGATAATCGTTATCCATCTAAAAAAAGTGTATTTTATAACAGGGTGCAAAGTTACGAAAAATAATTTAATTATCAAAGTATTTTTACAGAAAAGTGCTATATCTGGTCATTTTGCAATCATCTGAGGAGGTTGCAATCGCCCGAAAGTTTATAGTGAACACGTTTTCCATTATCGTTTTTATCCTCGCCATAAGCGTTAATAACATAATAGTAAGTACCGACCGAGGCAGGTTTTCCATTGATACGACCGTCCCATCCCTTGGCAGGATCAGAAGACTCATACACCAATCTACCCCATCGGTTGTAAATCCAAATTTTGAACTCGCGTATAGACTTATAAGCAACACGGAACTCATCGTTAATGCCATCATCGTTAGGGGTAAAGACGTTAGGCACATCAAGGAACGATTCGAGGGTCTTGATATTCAACGTCTCGGTATATTGGCATTTATCAGTTTTCACCACCACTTTTGCTCTATATTCGCCTGTCTCATTAAAAGTATAATTTACGGTCTCGTCGGCAAAACGAAGGAAAGCATTAGAATCGTTAACATTCCACACGAACCACTCTACAAAAGGATTAGGGAGAGGGTTAGGATTAGCTTTTAATTGTACGACCAAAGGAGCGGAACCTTGAATAGAGGTAGAAGAGGAACGGTCTTTCTCGTTCTTAGCATCACGTTCAATGATTGTACCGACAGGGTGAGCCTGCACAGCGACAGCGGGGAAAAATCCGTAACAAGTGTCCAAAGACAGACCCATTAGCACGGCAAGGCTGTCACCATAAGCCGCCACGGAACAATCCTGCAAGATAGCAGGGACTATGAAAGAAGCTTTACCATTTACCACTGGAGCATCCGAAACAGCCAAACTATCTTCCCAGGCAGTACCGTTCCAAGCAGCAGTAGTATATTCAATACGAAAATAGCGAGGCAAATTGCGAACTTGATTGCTGCGGTCAATATAAGTAATGTCAGTTGAATTCAGGAAAACGTTTATTGCAGAAAAAAGGCATTCATCGGACACTGGAATATCAGTTTCCACGTGAGAACAAGAGATTGGATAATTGCTGTAATCAATCACATAGACGAAATAAGTTGGGGTTCCGTTAATCAAAATCTTATAAAGGACACCATTCTCAGGAGTAATTGAAGACTGAGTTGAAGTAAAAGTTTCACCGGCAACAGTATATGACCAAGTAAAATTGCCACCTCCTGTGTAATTCAGCGTAGTTCCTAATGGTATAGTATTAAAAATAGCTATACCATCTATATTATATTGAGGGTCGGACAGCAACAGATGCTCCGACGAAGAAGTAATGGTGAACTGCGCACTTGCGACAGTCAACATCATCATACTGATAATCAACAAAAAAAATTTTCTCATAATACTTTGCAAAGGTACAAAAAATATTTGGATATATTCATTGTTTTCATAAAAAAATACGTACTATATTTTAAGAATGATTTTTAGCTACATGTCAAGTATTTTTTGTATCTTTGCAAAATGTTCGGGACAAATTATGAGACATAGGAGAATATGAAGAACTTTTCGTTCAGGAAATACATTGTTTTGGTACGCTCGTCAATGATTGTTGAGTGGAAAACTCATATTATGTTTGGGGTAATGCTAACGTTACTTTTCTATATATGTCTCTTGTTATACAATCATTTGGCTAAAATTTCGGTAGCGGAATTACCTAAAGAGGAGATGATGGTAAAATTGGGTATTTATGGGTTTATGAAAATTTTGATATTATTTTCAATAATCTCACTGGCAGTCGGATACTTTTCAGCACAAACAGTATATTATTTCAGTACTCCTAACACCAAATATGCCTCAATAATGCAACCAGCGAGCAAATTGGAACTTTTTGCGGTGATGGTGACGCGTAGTTTTCTAATTTCAGTCATTGAGGCTTTTTGTGCATTTATCATTGCTGATTTGCTGCAATGGGCGACGACTGGTGACTTTCCGGTTGACTACTATGGCAGCATAGATTGGGAATACGTGCACCGTACAATGGCATTGCCGAAAGGGACAGATATATTGTTTGAGAAAGTGATTGCCACAGCTGTTATCGGTGTACTCTTCTGTAGTTCTTGGTTCTCGCTCTGCGCCACGCTTTTTCGCCGTCACCCATTCATCTTTGGGATGTTATTGCTTTGGGTTATGACGCAAATTGTATCTGTCGCACTTTTTGTAGTTGTTGGGTTTAGCACAGATTTGAGACAATGGACAGATAATGGTATGTATGAAATAGATTTGGCATTGCTGCTACCTAAACTTGACAAATTCACAAATATAGTTCTTGCAATGTTATCTTTTGCTACAATTTTGTTCTGGGCAACCAGTTACATACGCATTAAAAAAGTTGCATCAGCCAAATATGAATGATATGATAGACCCATTAGAAATAATCAAGCGATACTACCCAGAGGGGAGTAACATCTATAACATTCTTGTGACACATAGTGAGTGTGTTCGCGATAAAGCGTTGAGTTGCATAGACCATCACCCAGAATTGAAGATTGACCGACAGTTTGTGGCAGAGGCTGCGATGTTGCACGACATAGGCATTTTCTACACCTATGCACCGCCAATAGGTTGTATGGGTACTCATCTTTACATAGAGCATGGAATTTTGGGTGCGAAACTGCTTCGTCAGCTTGGGTATCCGCGTCACGCACTTGTGTGCGAACGTCATACTGGCACTGGACTTTCAAAAGATTACATACTCCGCACCGCACTTCCGCTACCAGAACGTGATATGATACCTGAGAGTCTCGAAGAAAAACTGGTTTGCTATGCAGACAAATTTTTCTCAAAAAATCGCAATCTAAGGGAAGAAAAGCCAATAACCCTTGTACGAACGAAACTGGGCAAATTCGAGGATGGGTCAGTAGAGCGTTTTGACATGATGCATAAACTATTCGGGTAACAATGTTCTGCCTTGCCTCATTGATATATGGTTCTGTTGTGCGTCTTCGTAATATGCTTTACGACCATAGCATATTGACATCGTGCGACTCAGCTCTTCCATCAATATGCGTTGGAAATTTGGCAGTTGGAGGCACTGGTAAGACACCTCACTCTGAGTATCTTCTTCGGAATCTTCATTGTAGCAAAGCTTATGTGTCACGGGGTTATCATCGCAAAAGCCGTGGTATGGTTGTGGCAGATGACACGTCAACAAGTTTGGATTTGGGCGATGAAGCATATCAAATTCACCGCAAATTTCGCGATGTACAGGTTGTAGTAAGTGGAGACAGACATAAAGCTGTTGACTATCTAAAGGAGCGTAGGGATATTGATTTGGTCATATTGGATGATGCTTTTCAGCACAGAAACATCCGAGCCACAGTTAACATAATTCTCACGGAATATGCTTCAGACCCAAGGCAAGAGCGAATGTTGCCATGTGGAAGAATGAGAGACACATTCAGCAGTATAAAAAGGGCAGACATTGTGGTCGTCACAAAATGTCCGTCAACTATAACACCTGAAGAGATGTCAAAGAAACGCAGAGAACTGAACATCACACAACCTATTCTTTTCTCATATATGAAATATGGGGGAGCATACGGAGTCAGTGACGGCAGGGAAATCACGTTGCAGGGCAAAAAGTTATTGCTTTTCACAGGTATTGAAAAACCTGCGCCACTTGCCGAGTATCTGGGTACTTATACATCCGACCTAAAAACGTTAACATTTCCTGACCACCATGATTTTACACGAAAAGATATAGAAAAAATCATAAGAACCGCACAGAATTGTGACTACATAGTAACAACCGAGAAAGATTACTCAAGACTGACCTCCTCAACATTCTTCAAATTATTACAAGACCGTCTGGTTGTCATTCCAATAGAGATAGACTTCATAGGCGACACGCTCATTTCATTTGTTACGAAATACCTTGGGCAGCATTCATAACTATCTGGAAGACAATACTACAATTAACAACCAAAGAATTAGGGTACTGCCATTGAGAATTTCGACACTCGGCATAGTCCAAGCAAAGCTTGACTCTGCACTCACTTGCACGAGTGTTCCAGACAGATGTACTATAGGGTGATTCTATTAATTATGTTTGTATGTTATATAAGAGGATGTTCCATAATTGGACGCTTTTGAATTTATTTTTGCATCTTGCTGCTTGTCAGTCGGTCACAATGCCCGCATTGCTCCCTTCTTTCGCACA
>JAGHVI010000172.1 GCA_018064385.1 Candidatus Minthenecus merdequi | reverse complement strand
GCGGATGGTTCATTGTTGGACGCTTTTGAGTTTATTTTTGCATCTTGCTGCTTGTCAGTCGGTCACAATGCCCGCATTGCTCCCTTCTTTCGCACAGCAATCTGCTAAAAATAAACTTCAAAACCGTCTCAACCTAATTAATAGAACCACCCTTAATGCAAAAAGTCAATGGTTAAGAAAGCCACTGCCCATTAAGCATAACAGCTTCGATAATGTCAGTGGTATATGCGTAAGGGATGAACTCAATGGTAGGAATTTTGGTAGTAACAATGAGGTTCGCTTTCTTTCCTACAGCAATCGAGCCGTGGCTATTAGCCAAGCCAAGAGCGGCTGCACCGTTCAGAGTCACGCAGTTGATGGCTTCTTCAGGTATGAGTCGCATATTGATACAAGCCAACGAGATTACGAACTTCATATCGCCCGAAGGTGTCGAACCCGGGTTATAGTCCGAGGCAAGAGCCAAAGGCAGACCTGCATCAATCATTCCACGTGCATTGCCGTAAGGCAACCCAAGGAAAAACGATGTACCGGGCAACATCGTAGGAATTGTTCCACTACCACGCAAACACTCAATCTCGACCTCAGTGGTACGTTCCAAATGGTCAACCGAAAGAGCGCCCATCTTCACACCCACCTGTACACCGCCCGAAACAGCCAACTCATTAGCGTGAATCTTGCCTATCAGTCCATATTTTTTGCCCTCTTCCAGCATACGCTCGGTTTCCTCGACGGTAAAAAAACCTTTGTCGCAAAACACATCAATTGACTCAGCCAACCCTTCGGCTGCCACTGCTGGAATCATCTCGCGGCAAATCAGGTCAACATACTCGCCTTGACGGCCTTTGAACTCGGCAGGGACAGCGTGTGCACCAAGAAAATTTGCACGTATAGTCATTGGTGTCTCGTTCTTCAGGCGACGAATGACGCGCAACATCTTCAGTTCGTCCTCCACCGAGAGTCCATAACCGCTCTTTATATCAGCAGCGCCAGTACCCTTACGCATCATCTCGTTAACACGTTCAAGAGACTGTTCGAAGAGTGAATCTTCGGATGTATTATGCAAAAGTTTGGCTGAATTCAAGATACCACCGCCTCGCTTTGCAATCTCCTCGTAACTGAGACCTTTTATTTTGTCAATATACTCAATCTCACGACTGCCGGCATAAACCACATGTGTATGCCCATCGCAGAAAGCAGGTAGCACCATACGACCATCTACATCAACTACTTCGTCAGCTTCGGCTGGCGACTCAGCCATAGGACCGAAAGCCTTAATAATATCGTCCTCAATAAGAAGATAAGCATTTTCGATTGAAGGTAGTTTCTGCATATCAGCACCACAAACGAAAGGGCGCTGCTCACGTTCCGTCTGTATTAGACGGCCAATGTTTTCAATAAGTGTAGTCATATATTAATACTTAAACCATTTCAAAATTTCGCGCCACGAAGGCTTCTTGCCATACATCAAGATTCCGACACGGTAAATCTTTGCAGACAACCAAACCATCACGACGACAGATAAAGCCAGCAATCCCAATGACGTAGCAATCTCCCAAGCAGGCACGTCAAATGGGATTCTTACCATCATAACAATCGGTGAAGTAAGAGGAATTATTGAACACCAGAAAGCCAATGGACCATCAGGATTTTTAGCACTATATATTCCTGCATAAAGGGCAAAAATCAGTAACAGCGTGACTGGCAACATAAACTGGCTGGTGTCGCTTTCGTTGTCCACTGCGGCACCTACAGCTGCAAAAAGTGAGGCATACAAGAGGTAACCCCCGATGAAATAAACAATAAATGTAATCACTATCAGAGACCAGTTCACAGACATAACACTGTTGATAACACTTTGAGCCTCGCTGATGTCAACGCCACCCTGCTGTATGTTGCCATTCATTTCTGAGAGCGACAACCCAGCCATATCAGCCCCCACACCAACAAAAATCATTGTCAATACAATCCATATAGCTATCTGCGTCAGACAGACCAACGCCACACCTATGATTTTGCCGAACATCAACTCCCAAGGTTTCACCGAACATATCATCACTTCGACAATACGGTTGACTTTCTCTTGCACCACGGACTGCATCACTTGGCTGCCGCTAATGAAAATGAACATATAGATTAGGGTTGTAGTCAATATGCCAATCAGCGATGCAATTGTGGTATCAGCGATTTCCTCCTCACCTCCGTCGTCCATTTTGAAAGTCTGAGCACGCACCTGGGTTTTGGCATTTTCAATCATCTGCTCTATTCCCTCGATGTTGTATGATGTCAACTTTTGGTGTTCGACATACTGAGACAACAATGTTTCGATTGAGGATTGCACATCTTGCGACAAAGCATTTTCGCTGTAAATTTTGACTCCAGTTGGGTCTTCAGCTAAGTCTTTGTCAATGACTACGAATGCACGATAATCTTCACTATTCTCACGACGGAAATTCTCGCTGTCAGCGTTTGGCGACACAATAACGTCAAACATAATGCTATTCTCTTCGTTTGCAAAAACATCTGCATAAAGTCCAGTCATATCAACCACAGCAATAGGCATTTCTTCGTCAGTGTCCAATTGAGCAAGTTTCAATGGCACAATAATTAACGCTGCAAAAAGAAATGGAGTCAGCAACGTCAAAAACAAGAATGACTTTTTAGTCACCCTGTTCTTATACTCTTGAAGAACAATCAATCCAACTTTCATAATATATAACTTTTAGCCACTAATGATTAAAAACTTATGTCTTTCGCAAATTTGGTGCAAAGGTACAAATTTTTTTGCAATATATCCACGAAAAAGCAGTTTTTATTTTTAGGGTGGTTCTATAAATTCACCATTCAAGTGAACTTGTCTTTGGCATAGCTGATTAATTCATTTTGCAACATCGTCTGCTTGTTCACCCATAAATTAAAAGCCTTGGCATTCAGAGGGTCGTTCTCGTCATATTCGGCAACAACCTTATCTCGGACGACGAAAGCGTGTTGTGCCAATTCTGACAATAGCATAGTAGCCTCTCTGAACGAACTGCACGCCTCAATCTGCTTCCGCCATGTTACGGTCTCTTTTCTGAAAGCGTCATCCACCCTTTTCATCATAATCTTCTCGCTTGTTTCTATCTCGAAGATATGGTTAGCCTGAGAAGAGACTTTATCAGACAAAACTTCAGCACTATCCCTCAATTCGTTTATTATCAGTTTATCCTGTTCAAGCAGAATAGACATAGAATCCAGCTTTACGGCATCATCATGATAGCAACAGACAACCCATCGAAATCCTTTGGCGTCTCGATTTTCTGTCCATAAACCTCTGCAACCTTAATCCTCAAAGCAGCAATTTCTGCAGTATCTAATTGTATATCCATTGTTATTATGACTGAACATTTGTCATTTCTTTACACCTTTATTGGGGAATAATTGCATGTTTATTACACTTTTATTGGGGAATAATCATACAAAAACTACATTTTTCTTGACATAACTAATCAATTTTATGTCACCCATATTATATCTTTTCTCAAGCATTACGCTATAACCACTTGTATATCATACTGTAATATACTTTGCGGACAAACTGGAAAATGAAATTCCAATTTGTCCGCAAAGATACAAAATAATTTTCAAGTTACAACACAAATTCCTTACTCAAGTTTCGCATGTTCAGCATAGAAGGCTGTACTATGAGCAACCGAGTACGAAGCGCTCGGATTTTACAGCTATATATGTACCTGCCTGGAGCACTCGCGCAAGTGAGTGCAGAGTCAAGTGGTTGGTGAGCTTGTCGAACCATGCTTGGACTATGTCGAGTGCAGCCGAGTGTCGGGATTCTCAATGGCAGTACCCTAATTCTTTGGTTGTTAATAGTAGTACTGTCATCCAGACAGATGCTATGGTTAGGATACGATGAACACCCCACCAATGCAGTAGGTATGGGATAAACAATGGAGCTTTCTGAACGTAATAAACAATATCTGATGCCTAACGGCATCGTTAATCAACGAATGGCTTATCAGACCAGCCATAGGAATGGCTGGCTATCAATGTCTGGAGGGTTGGAGGTTTGGGCAAAATATGCAGGTTGTCTGCCATCGAAAGCGAGACGGTCAGAGAAGAGATTCAGGCGGATGAAAAGAGTTAGGATTTCAGTGGAGAGTTGCGGGCTGTTTGTTGTGGTGAGTGTGAGATGCGGGCGGTTTGTTGTGAGGGATTTGAGGGCGTGGGTATAGGCAGCGAGGATAAAGTAACGCACTGATGTATAAGGTCGTAAGTGTTGTGGGTCATTGTGTTTGTTATAATTTTCGGGGTGACGAGCGAAGTCAGGATTACGGCTGATGGCAAGGCGGTTATGCTCGTTCATCCTTTGTTCCCATTC
>JAGHVI010000006.1 GCA_018064385.1 Candidatus Minthenecus merdequi | reverse complement strand
TGCAATCAGAATTCAATAAATATAAATCGGGAGCTCAGTCTGATTTTGATAAATATAAGGCAGAACAGCAGGCGGCTTTTGATGCGTATAGAAAGAAAATCAATGATGAATATGCAGATTTTCTGAACAAAGCCTGGAGTTCGTTCAAGGCTGAGGAGGCAACAAAACCAGTTCAAGAACCTAAGGTAGAGCCTGTGAAATATGAGCCAAAACCTCAGACAGAACCACAACCGGAACAAAAGCCGATTCCAGTAAAAAAGGAAACATTGGTTATTCCTGCGCCTGAACCTGCGCCAGAACCGATAGCACCTGTAGTGGTGAAAGAAGATGAACATATTACCAACACAGAGGTGGTGTTTTTTGGAACATCAGTGACGGTGAAAATTCCTAAAGGCGAGAAATTTAATCTGAAATCGTTGTCAAATAATGATTTGTCAGATGCGTGGAAGCAGTTGTCCGACAAACAATATGATGTTTTGGTGAACAGTCTGATAGAGACAAGAAAGCAACTGAACCTCTGTGACTGGGCGTATATGAATCTGCTGAAAGATGTGGCGGAGAAATTGTACGGCAAGGGCAATGATGCCGTATTCCTGCAGACATTCCTGATGACGCAGTCCGGTTATAACGTTAGATTGGCAAGATCGGCTGATTCAAAGAAACTGTATTTGTTGGTTGCATCGCAGTATAATATATTCGGGATGAGTTATTATGTAGTAGGCAAAACAAAGTATTATGCTATTGATTGTAAAGAATCCTCAATCTCGATATGTGAAGCAGGATATGAAAAAGAGAAGCCGTTGTCGTTGCAGATTGCCTCTCAGCAGAACTTTGCGAAAAATATGTCTCAGAAACGCAAACTCACGTCAAAACGAGGTTTGGTGGCATCAGTGTCAATCAACAAAAACAATATTGACTTCTACAACACCTATCCGACCTCGTGCATAAATGAGGACTTTACAACAAAATGGGTGGCATACGCAAATACTCCATTAGAGGAAGGAGTACGGGGAACTCTTTATCCACAACTGAAGCGGTCGGTTCAGGGTATGAGCGAACTTGAAGCCGTTAACCTGATTCTAAATTGGGTGCAGACCGCTTTTGAATATGGATATGACGACGAGATTTGGGGTGGTGACCGTGCATTTTTCGGAGATGAGACATTGTTTTACCCATACTGCGACTGCGAGGACAGAAGCATCCTTTTCTCTCGGCTAATCCGTGATATTTTACATTTAGATGTTGTATTGCTTTATTATCCAGGGCATCTGGCAACGGCAGTACGTTTCAACGAAGACGTGAAGGGAGATTACCTGGTTTGTAAAAACCAAAAGTATATTGTTTGCGACCCGACCTACATTGGTGCTCCTGTGGGGGCAACGATGCCGAAAATGAATAATAAAGAAGCAAGAATAGTGATTCTTGAGAAATGAAGAATAAACGGATAATTTGGGTTTTTGTATTGACCGTAGTGGTTTTGGCGGCAATAGCAATGGCTTTGGTGCTACGCAGTAGAAAAAATGAAGAAACTGCTGTGACGGCTACCGCTCCTCTGGAACAAAAAGAGGAAAAGGCTGAGGTTGTGTATGAAGAAGATGAAAAAGGAAACGAAGTTACTGCACATCGAAACATCTCGGAAGATACAATAAAAACCAATGTAGTCAGGAAATTCAAAGACGATAAAGTGATAAATTCTTACGTTGTCGGTCGTTGGCAAAATACGAATAATAAAGATTGGTATTGTGTGTTTTACGGCGAAGTTGATGATGAGGGTATGTGTTGGGGAAAAGAATGGGATGAGAGTGAGAATGTTAACGAGGAGGATTTGGCGTTTCATAAAAACGGTTGGTTTCAATGGCGTATTCAAGAAGGAGTGCTTCACAAATTTGCTGTAATGGATATGTCATCATCGGTTATACATAAGTCATACAAGGTAATGGAAATGAAAGATGGTATGCTTGTGATTGAAGACGAAAATTATGCCACAACAAAGTATTCTTTTACGAGAGTAGATGATTAGAAATGTCAACAATAAATTCTTTATGAAGAAAATAAAATTATTATCAGTCATTGCAGTTTTTGTTATGATTGGTTGCAAGAAGTCAGATTCTGAACCGAACGATGAGCCGAAAGAACCAGGGATTGTCCAGATGATGGACTCAATAGGTTGGTATTGGGAAAAAGATTGCCCTGAAAACTTACAAGAAGCTTCGCACACCATTGAGACAGACACTGCTATTAAACTGGAATTTTATGGTTGGTCGATAGATAAAGATCGTCGTTTTGAATTGCAGATGCCTACTGAGGGTTCATTCCGTCGAGTGTTATTAGAATACACTATGTGCGCTTGGAACGAAGGCTGCTCAGACTGGGATATGGTAACCGAGATATGGATTAAGAATCCAGCAGACGGTGAGTGGTATGAACTGCAGAGAGCCATCACGCCATACGGGCGTTCGTTCAAAGCTGGATGGGAGAAGAAATTCTATATGGATGTCACACATTTGCTGCCTATTCTTATGCAACAGAAAACTGCCGAGTTCAAAATATACTATGGTGGATTTGATGCTTCGGCAACAAAGGCACATGCTGTGAAACTGAAATTCTATTTCTTTGAAGGAGACAACCAATACGGTAATCCTATTTATTTTGCCAAGGTGTATGACTCCTTCACAAGCGGCAACAATGGCTATCGTGCTTGGGCTTATGGTGTTGACACTGCCTCGATTGAGGATGATTCACGTCTTGGATATCGTGAAATCCAGTTGCCTGCGGGGACAAAAAAAGCGCTGCTCCGTGTCTGCATCACCGGTCATGGGCAGGAACTTTCGACGAGCGAGAGCGAGCAGGGACACCCTTATCAAGGTTATTTCCCCGGGCGTTCTTTCCCTGTTCGTAACCCTGCCGAGTTCGACAAGAACTGGTACACCTTTGTGTATAACGGTAAGGACATGCCTGAACGAGGATTTATTTGGGAAGTCAATACGGGAAACTATAATCAGTCGGGGAATTGCAAATATGACCGTGCTGGTTGGGGACCTGGCAAACCTGCCAACGCTCATTATTGGTGGCTGAATGAGATACCAGCCGATGGACGCATAACAATAGACTTCAATTTGGATGAATATGTCTCGAATTGTACAGCACCAAATGCAGCCTATGTTGCTAATTATTATGTGATGGCGGATATTTTTGCTTTTGAATAAAAAACCGCGCAAAAAGTTGGTTGAGTAAAGTTTTTTTTATAACTTTGCAAGTTGATTTTGCTTTTAAGATAATAAAATGTCAGTTTATGGATAAATTTAAGGAATACAATGGGTTGAATCTCTCAGAGGTTAACAAAGAAGTGTTGTCACAATGGGATGAGGAACATCTTTTCGGAAAGAGTGTTGAGGAACGGGAGGGTTGTCCTCAGTTTGTTTTTTTCGAGGGACCGCCTTCGGCAAACGGAATGCCAGGCATTCACCATGTTATGGCGCGTACGATAAAGGACACTTTTTGCCGTTACAAGACTATGCAGGGCTTTCAGGTTCGCCGCAAAGCTGGATGGGACACCCACGGTCTTCCCGTTGAGCTCGGTGTTGAGAAAAGATTAGGCATAACCAAGGAGGACATCGGTCGGAAAGTCTCTGTAGATGAGTACAATGCAGCTTGTCGTTCTGATGTTATGAAATACACAAAAGAGTGGGAAGACCTCACTCACCGTATGGGTTATTGGGTTGATATGAAAGACCCTTACATCACCTACGACAACAAATACATCGAGACACTCTGGTGGCTGCTCAAACAACTATACAACAAGGGCTTGCTCTACAAAGGATACACCATCCAGCCATATTCACCTGCAGCTGGTACAGGCCTTTCGACTCACGAACTCAACCAACCAGGCTGCTACCGTGACGTGAAAGATACAACCTGCACAGCACAATTCAAGGTGAAAGGAGGTCTTAAGGCATTTCCTCAGTTGAAGGGCGACACCTATCTGCTGGCTTGGACCACCACGCCTTGGACTTTGCCTTCAAACACTGCGCTTTGCGTCGGTCCTAAGATTGAATATGTTGTTGTTGACTCATACAATCCATACACAGGCATACGTGCCAACTTTGTGATGGCAAAGCCGTTGATGAATACTTTGTTCAATCCAAAGGCTGCAGAATTGCCAATGGAAGATTACAAACAAGGAGACAAACTTGTGCCTTTCCGTCTTGTTGGCGAGTGTATGGGTCCTGACCTTGTCGGCACTGAATACGAACAACTTATACCTTGGGTAAACCCTGGCGAGGGTGCATTCCGTGTAATTCCAGGCGACTATGTGACAACCGAGGATGGTACGGGTATCGTCCACATCGCACCTACCTTTGGTGCCGATGATGCTTTTGTGGCAAAGAAGGCTGGCGTTCCCGGTCTGCTTATGACCACCGCCAAAGGCGAGCATCGTCCAATGGTAGATTTCAAAGGTCGTTTCTTCGTGGTTGACGAACTTGACGCTGATTTTGTCAAGAATCAGGTTGACCTTCAGGAGTATAGCCGTTGGGCAGGACGTTATGTCAAGAATGCTTTTGATGATGCTCTGACAGAAAACGACGAGACTCTGGATGTCTCAATCTGCCTTGACCTCAAAGCCACGAACCGAGTTTTCAAAATAGAGAAACACGTACATAACTACCCGCACTGCTGGCGTACGGACAAACCTGTACTCTATTATCCTCTTGACAGTTGGTTCGTCCGCACCACTGCCTGCCGAGAGGAGATGATACGCCTCAACAATACCATCAACTGGAAACCTCAGTCCACTGGTACAGGCCGTTTTGGCAAGTGGCTTGAGAACCTTCAGGATTGGAACCTCAGCCGCAGTCGCTACTGGGGAACACCTCTCCCTATCTGGCGTTCGGAGGATGGCGAGGAGAAGTGCATAGGCTCGTGCGAGGAACTGATGCAGGAGATTGACAAGTCCATCAAGGCTGGCTATATGACTGAGAACCCTTATCCGAACTTCAAGGTCGGCGATATGAGCCGTGAGAATTACGACCCTAAGAACATCGACCTTCACCGTCCTTATGTTGACGGTATAATCCTTGTCTCAGACTCAGGCAAGCCTATGAAACGTGAACTTGACCTCATCGACGTATGGTTCGACTCAGGCTCAATGCCTTACGCACAGGTTCACTATCCATTCGAGAACAAGGAACTGCTCGACAACCGTCAGATTTACCCTGCCGACTTCATCTCAGAGGGCGTTGACCAGACACGTGGATGGTTCTTCACGCTTCATGCTATTGCTACTATGGTCTTTGGTTCTGTTGCCTACAAGAGTGTGATTTCCAACGGACTGGTGCTTGATAAGACTGGTGCGAAGATGAGCAAACGCCTTGGCAATGCCGTTGACCCATTCAAGACTATCGAGAAATATGGTTCAGACCCTCTGCGTTGGTATATGATGACCAACTCATCGCCTTGGGACAACCTCAAGTTCGATGAGGAGGGTGTTGACGAGGTAAAACGCAAATTCTTCGGAACTCTCTATAATACATACTCATTCTTTGCGCTCTATGCCAATGTTGATGGTTTCAAACCATCTGAAAACGAAGTTCCTGTCAAAGACCGTCCAGAGATTGACCGCTGGATTCTCTCGTTGCTCAACTCACTCATCCGTGAGTGCAGGGAGCAGTATGACAACTACGAGCCAACACGTGCCGGCCGTGCAATACAGGATTTCGTAGGCGAAAATCTCTCAAACTGGTACGTCCGCCTCAACCGTAAACGCTATTGGGGTGGCGAGATGAATGACGACAAACTCGCTGCATACCAGACGCTCTACACCTGTCTGGTCAATGTTGCAAAACTGATGGCTCCTATAGCTCCTTATTTCTCAGACCGTCTCTACCGTGACCTCACTCAGGCAAATGATTCGGTTCATCTTGCTGGATTCCCTGTATGCGATGAGTCGTTGATAGACCGCAATCTGGAGGAGTGTATGCAGCTTGCACAGCAGTCCTCCTCAATGATTCTTGCCCTTCGTCGCAAGGCAGAGAAGAAAGTTCGCCAGCCTCTCGCACGTGCCGTTGTGCCTGTCACAGACGCAAAGGTTGGCGAGCAGATGAAATACATTGCCTCGCTTGTCCAGAGCGAGGTAAACGTCAAAGAGCTGCAGATTGTTGATGCTGCCGACTGCGACATCAAACTTGTCAAGCGCATCAAGCCTAACTTCAAGGTGCTTGGCAAGAAATTCGGCAAGCAGATGAAGGAGATTGCTGCTGCCGTTCAGGCAATGACTCAGGAGCAAATCGGCAATATGGAGGCTGAGGGGGGTTATGAGTTGTCCCTGCCTTCGGGTAATGTCTCACTCGAGGCAGCAGATGTCGAAATCACCACCGAGGATATGCCAGGGTGGCTTGTTGCCAACGAGGGCGTGCTCACTGTTGCTCTTGATGTCACTGTTACTGAGGAACTTCGTCAGGAAGGTATCGCTCGTGAACTCATCAACCGTATTCAGAACATCCGCAAGTCCAGTGGCTTTGAGATAACCGACAAAATTGAGGTGACAATCCAGCGTAACGACAACATCAACGACGCTGTCATCAACTTCACTGACTATATCTCCTCGCAGGTTCTTGCACGTAGCATCAACCTTGTTGACGCCCTTGAGAATGCCACTGACCTTGATTTCGAGGATTATATAGTCAAAGTCACGATAAAAAAATAAACCTATGTACGAACAGAAATTCATGGACGAGGCTATCCGTGTCTCCATCGAGAACATAAAAAATGGTGGAGGTCCGTTCGGTGCAGTCGTTGTCAAGGACGGTGAGATAATCTCAGCCGAGGGTAATTCGGTCACTATAACCAACGACCCAACAGCCCATGCTGAGGTTAACGCCATACGCACCGCCTGCCGACGTTTGGGTACTTACGACCTTGAGGGTTGCGAGATTTATGCCTCGTGCGAACCTTGTCCTATGTGTCTCAGTGCAATCTACTGGGCGCATATTGACCGTATATATTATGCTGCAACGCGCGAGGACGCTGCCTCAATCGGCTTTGACGACCAGATGATTTACGATGAGATTCCAATGAAACAGTCAGAACGGCAGATTCCAGGCGAACAGCGTAGCCGCAATTCTGCACTTCAGGCTTTCGATGAATGGCGTAACAAAATCGATAAGGAAGAGTATTGATGGAAGACCGTTTTGCCGACACAATGTCACTTGGTGAGATTTTGCCTAAAATTATGGGTGATGTCGTTGGTGTTAATGCTATGGAGGGACTACGCGCAATTCGAGTTGTTGAAACGTGGCGAAACGTACTTGGTTCTACTATGGGGCGTTACAGCAGCAAAGAGCGTTTTGAACGAGGTGTTCTCTATGCCTCAATACAGCTTCCTGCTCTCCGTCAGGAACTCTTCATGAACCGAACTTCTATCATCAAAAAAATCAACGAACAGATGGGTATTGATATAGTTAAAAGTCTCATCCTCAGGTAAAATATTAAAAAAAGCTCACTACTGTGAGCTTTTTTAACCTTACGACAATATGAAAGAATTATTGAAGAGAATCAGAGTACTGATTGATATACATGGCTATTTGGATATAAACAATGCCATTGCGAATGTGCGAGGGAACTTGGCATTCCGTGGTCCCAACACCTTAATCCTCTTTTGTGCCATAGTCATTGCCTCTTTGGGACTGAATGTTAACTCAGTGGCGGTAATAATCGGTGCAATGCTCATCTCCCCGCTAATGACTCCTATCGTTGGCGTTGGTATGGGTGTAGGCACTCGTGATGTTATGCTGATTCGGCACTCGCTCAAACACCTTGGCATAATGGTAGGCATCTCTCTCTTGGCTTCTACGCTATTCTTTCTTATTTCACCTCTTGACCTTGAACATCCTACGGAACTTCTCTCGCGAACAAATCCTACTATCTATGATGTGCTTATTGCTCTCTTCGGAGGGTTTGCTGGTGTCATTGAACTCTCTCGCAAAGAGAAAGGCACTGTAATGTCAGGTGTTGCAATTGCCACTGCCCTTATGCCGCCTCTTTGTACTGTTGGTTATGGTATAGCGGCGTGGCAGATGAAATATGCTCTTGGTGCGTTTTACCTCTTCTTCATAAACAGCGTCTTCATCGCCCTTGCTACCTTGTTGGGTACAAAATTCCTTGGCTATCCAGTTGTCAAGAGCTCAGAAGCAGTCGAGAATTGGAAGGGTAGGGTATTGCTTGCAGTTATGTTGGTAATAATCATCATTCCGAGTGCAATTTCTGGTTATAAAGTTATACAAGAAAACACCTTTTCACTGTATGCCAACAGTTTCGTTGACAATTGCAAGAACATAGGCAATAGTTATATCTACGATTATACACTCCACACTGAAACCTCCCCAGCAAAGGTTGAACTCTTTATTGCTGGTGACAAACTGACTGAAACTGAATATGAGAAAATTTATAGTGAAGCTGAGAGACATAAACTGAACCGCAATCAAATCATCTTCACGCAAGATGCGATTTTCGGCAGTGACATAGTCCGAAATATGAAAATCCTTGAAGAAATCATTCAAGCCAACGAAGAAAAAACAGATCGCCTTATACGTGAAAACCACTACCTCAAGGCGAAAATCGATAGTCTTCTTACAGATACTCTTGCTAACCCTTGAAAATTCGCCCACATTCTCAGTACATGATTCTACCGTTATTTGTGAATTATCCCATCAATATAATCCAAAATAGGCTCTCTGCCAAGCAGTTTTTCTGATGATGTGGTGAAAATTGGAGGCAACTCTTCCCATGTCTCAAACAATTTTTGCTTATAAACCTCGATGTTCTCCTTCAACCTTATAGGTCCTAATTTGTCAATCTTTGTGAACACTATCGAGAAAGGCACCTCATTCTCCCCAAGCCACTCCATAAACTCCAAATCAATCTTTTGAGGCTCTAATCTTGAGTCTATCAGCACAAACAAATTCGATAATTGCTCCCTATACAGAACATAATTCTCTATAATCGTCCTCAATATCTCCCTCTGTTCCTTCGAAGCACGGGCATAACCATACCCCGGCAAATCAACTACATACCATTCATCATTGACAATGAAATGGTTAATAAGCAAGGTTTTCCCTGGTTTTGACGATGTCTTGGCTAAATCAGGGTGTTGCAGCAGCATATTTATTAACGACGATTTTCCAACGTTGCTACGCCCGATGAATGCAAACTCGTGGCGGCTACCCTCAGGACATTTGCGGTAAGTGTTGTTCGAGATTACGAATTCTGACGATTTGATATGCATAACCTGTGATTTTCTTTTAGTTTAGTTATATTTGAACGGCAAAACGGCGACTGTGCCTTGCGAAGCACCGAATTGCTCAATGTTGTGATTTCCAGTTCCAATGTTACAGGCGCAAACTCTTTATGCTCATTTGGATGTGCAAACCGTTTGTTCCACGGACAGGCCATCTGGCATTCGTCACACCCAAACACCCAGTTGTGGCTTGCTTCTTCCTTTGTTAAGGGCTTTTTATCCTCTATGGTTCTGAATGACAGACACCTATTGGCATCAAGGCATTTCTCTCTTATTGCTCCTGTAGGACATAATTCCAAACACCTGTGACATCTTCCACACCGCTCCTTCATCTGCTCGTCAGGTCTCAAGGGGAGGGTAGTAAATAATTCCCCGATAAATGTGTATGACCCGAACAATGGGTTGATAAGCATATTGTTCCTGCCAATCCACCCTAAACCTGCTCTCACGGCTAAAGCCCTATCAAACACTGGCATAGTGTCGCACGCTATCGCATAATCCTTTAATTTTATTCTTTCAGCCAACAACTTCAGTTTCTCCCACATCACAAAGTGGTAATCCTTTGAAAATGCGTACTTTGCAATCTTCGGCTCTCCCTCTCTCTGCGTCTCTCTCGGATAGTAGTTCATCAGGCAAACAATGACCGACCGTGCGCCTTGAAGCATATCTGTTGGGTTTATCCGCCGCTCCATATAGCGCATCGTGGCATTGTAGTCTTTGTCCAACCACTCTTGCCATCTTGCAAAATCGTTTGTGAATGGCTCAGCTGTGGCAATACCACACGCATCAAAACCCACCTCAATTGCCCTCTGTTTTATCTCCTCGCTGTTCACCTCAGATATTTGGTTATCGCATACTCTAAATTTTCATGGTTGAACCTCCCCAAAATCGTTCCATCATAATCCATCAGGAAGAACGTCGGAATCTCTGTTATATTGTATGATAATAATATCGGTGACGCTGTCGAACGCTCGTCGTGTACGCATATCCATTGACTGTTGTGCGACAGCTCAAGCCATTGCAATTTAGACGGATCTACTGATACCTGGAAAATCTCCAGCCCGTGCTTGTGATATACGTCATAAAGTTCGTGCAGAAATAGCATGTGTGCGCTTGCTTGCTCCATTGTATATGCCGAAAAATCTATCAATACAAGTTTCCCCTTGAGCGATGACAGTTTTACTTTGTCATCTCTCCTGTTTGGTAACTCAATGTCAATGAAGGCTGACTCTTCTCCAGATTCCAGAATTGCATCTACGTCCAACCGATAGTTCCTTACCTGCTTTATGGCATTCAGCGTGATGGCCTTCAATTCTTTTGAACGTTCGTATTCTGGATAATTAAGGTCAAAACCTGTTGCAACCGCTGACCAAAATTGCAACCCTCTCTTCTCGTATGGATTGAAATAGTATAACCCATTGAAGGTTTGATTTATAGCATAGTATGCCGACATTGACTTCGTATCTTTCAGAATTATCTCCTGAGCCAATTCATTGTGTTTTTTCAATGCTTCGTCAACTCCTGCTACATCTTTTTTTAGTGCCAGTTGCTGCAATTCGTAATGCGATGCACGAAGTCTTTGTATCTCTGCCGAAACCTCCGAACCTTTTATCTCTGCTTTATGAAAACTGCTGTCTGGAACATTTATCTCTATATCGCCCGATACCGAGTCTAATGCAAAAATTACGAAATTCTTTCCTATTCTTATCCTATACAAGTCTGGGTATTGTGGACGTTCAACCTTGAATTTGAACTCCCCGTCATCGTCTGTCTCTATTGAGTCAAGGATTTCACTCTTATTCAATCCTGTGTGCTCAACATATAACATTTCTCCTCGGGCACACTCTATTGTTCCCGAAATTTTTACCCGATCTTTGCACGCTGCAAAAACTATCAACATCAAAATATAAACAAAACTCTTTTTCATAATCTTTATAGGTTTGCGTTATAATAATGTGGTTTCCCTGTTACCTCTTCCCCGATGAACTTAGGTTTCTCAAATTCTTCATTGATATCTTCCAACTCAATCTCCGCTATTACCAACCCTTCGTTCTTCCCATGAAATTCATCAATTTCCCACGTGTGTCCACTATATTCATACAGATAACGATGTTTGTCGATTATCGGTTTACGACACATATTTTCCAACATCTCCTCTGCATCTTTTACTGGAATTTCGTACTCATATTCGTTCCTTGCAAAGCCAATCATGGCATTTTTTAGCGTCAAAAAAGCCCGATTATCTCTGATTCTGACGCGAACAACCTTGTTTTTTTCGCTGCAAATATATCCTTGCCGTATGTGAAATACTTTTTCTGAATGATATTCATTACTGATTACCAAAAACTTACGTTCTATTTCTATCATAACCTTCTTTTGGTGAAATTGATGCTACAAAGGTACAATAAAAAATCAAAATTTCGTTTTGTTGAATGGAAAAAAAGTTGTAATTTTGCAGTCGCAAAAATTTGTGCACAAAATCCCCCTCTTTTTGTGTTTGAAGAACACATGCTCGTATCACTATTTCAGAATAATATAAACACTTTTTATAAATGGCAAAGAACACAAAACCACAGGTCGAAGAGACTCTTGCTGCTGACGAGGCTCTCTCTAAAACAGAACAATTCCTTGAAAAACACCAAAAACTTTTCATTTGGGCTTTGGTCGTTGTTATCGTTATTGCTGCCGGCATTGTTTTGTTCCGTACTCAGTACATTGCTCCTAAAAACGAGGATGCCGCAAACAAACTTGCTCAGTGCGTTTACTATTTCGAACAGGACTCTTTCGCTCTCGCTCTGAATGGTGATGGTATGAACGAAGGCTTCGCTGACATAGCTGATGGATACAAGTTGACTGAAACAAGCAACCTTGCTTGCTGCTATGCTGCCGTTTGCTGCTTCAAACTTGGTCAGTATCAAGATGCAATCGACTACCTTGACAGGTATCATACCGAATCTGTTAATTTTGGTCCTGCAACTATTACTCTCAAAGGTGACTGCTATGTCTTTCTCGGTGAATTAGATAAGGCTGTCAAGTTGTTTGAAGAGGCTGCTGGATATGATAATGTTTTAACAGCTCCTCGTGCTCTCAATAAAGCTGCTATCTGCTACGAGAAACAAGGCGACTACGCTAAGGCTGAACAATGCTACACTACCATCAAGGATAAGTATTTCGACTCTCCTCTTGCTCAAGATATGGACAAACGTATCGAGAACTGCAAAATCCATGCTTCCAAGTAATGTCAACAGCTAATTTTGATATAAACAAATTTGCTGAAAATTGTTTGCCCTCCGAAGAATCTTTGGTGGGCAAACGTTTTGCTATTGTTTATGCCGAGTGGAATCAAGACATCACTTTTGCTCTTGCTGAAGGTGCACGTCGCGGCTTCACCGAGCACGGAGTTCACGATGATTTGCTTGATTTTTTCGTCGTTCCTGGTACTTTTGAACTCACTTTCGCTGCTTCACGACTCATTAAATCGGCAAAATATAGCGGAATTGTTGTTATAGGATGCGTTATTCGTGGCGAAACACCCCATTTTGACTACATTTGTCAGGGCGTCGCAAACGGCATTTCTACTCTCAATGCAGAGGGCGTTTGTCCAGTGATTTTCAGTGTGTTGACAACCGAAAATATGGCACAAGCACAAGAGCGTTGTGGGGGTAAGTTGGGCAACAAAGGTTACGAAGGTGCAATTTGTGCATTAAAAATGCTCAAAACATTTGGTAATATCAAATAAAAGTCGTACCTTTGCACCCGCAAATTCAAAGGGCAGTTACCAGAGTGGCCAAATGGGGCTGA
This sequence comes from Candidatus Minthenecus merdequi, assembly GCA_018064385.1. GTDB lineage: Bacteria > Bacteroidota > Bacteroidia > Bacteroidales > Paludibacteraceae > Aphodosoma > Aphodosoma merdequi. Next base: position 158 of record JAGHVI010000006.1, on the reverse strand, counting down.
CTGTAACTCAGCTGGCTTTCGCCTTCGGTGGTTCGAATCCATCACTGCCCACTTTTATGCGGAAATAGCTCAGTCGATAGAGCACTAGCCTTCCAAGCTGGGGGTCGCGGGTTTGAGTCCCGTTTTCCGCTCCACAAGACCTGTCGATATATCGGCAG
>JAGHVI010000112.1 GCA_018064385.1 Candidatus Minthenecus merdequi | reverse complement strand
CCAAAGGTCGTGCAAACGAGAGCAGAGATAAACTTGTTTAGATATGCCGAGTGCAGCCGACCTTCTCCAAAGGTCGTGCAAACGAGAGCAGAGATAAACTTGTTTAGATATGCCGAGTGCAGCCGACCTTCTCCAATTATGAACTTATCCATATGTAACCTAAAAACCATAATTGATCGAACCACCCTTTAACAACAATGTTGTCAATAATTATTGGATAGACAATCATTTGATGTCTTATAACTTTTTTCCTCTGTTTTTGTGACATCTTTGCAATCTCTTTCCAATCGTTTGATTTCAGCAACAGCTTCGTCCTCAGTTCCCCAAAAATAGACAATTGTAGTCTTGCCCGACAATGTGCTTTTGATGGACCAACATTTTTTTTTGTCGTTGCACGATGTCAGACATACTATCAGAAGAAAAAGAATAGTAAGAGCTTTTTTCATTGTCTATTTACATACAAGCATAATTAATAGAACCACCATTTACTAAAAAAGTCAGTTGTCAGAACCCTGGCAACTGACTTTTTGTTTCCTATTTTTTTGATTATTCTTGAGTTGCAGTGCAATCTGCCATTGTCTTGGTTCTGCTGCTATCGCTAACCTCTTCTACTACTATGTCTGTGTAGCCCAAACTCTTCAATTCACTTTTGTATGTACTGATGTCATCGCTATACATCCATTTGTAACATGTGTACATGGCATCACCTACCATCTTGCCTTCTGCATCTTGATGAGCAGGGGTCATGTAGGTCACTTTGTAACATTTTTTGTCGCCCTTGTTGCATGAAGTGAACATAGGCACCATGATAATAACTGCAAAAATTGCAATAATGAGCTTTTTCATACTTGTATATTAGTTTTATTATTATTCATTATTCAGCGTGCAAAGTTACTTATTTTTCTTGATATGACAAAATTTTTGAGACTATTTTTTCTACATAGGTCTTTTTTTGTTGCTATAGCATTAATGAGTATCCTTTGTATTTTTGTAATATGTTGATAGATTGATTGTTGTTGTATATACCATATATTGTCGAGCCTGACCCTGACATTGCGCTATATATTGCATCATCTGCATAAAAGTCGTTTTTTATCTCGTCAAGCAGTGGGTGCTGAGCGAAAACTTGCTTTTCAAAATCGTTTTTTATCTCGTTTTTCCATTTGTCTATAGGTAAACAGATGTTTTTTTCAAGTGGTGTTTTCCACTCTCCAGGAGTGCAACCACGATAAGCCTCTGGTGTTGGAATGCTGATGTCTGGCTTTATGAGAACGAGTTTCATCCCTGTTAACGATAATTCGATAGGGGTCATCACATCGCCAATGCCTTTACACAATGCAGGTCCGTTTTTGACAAAAAAAGCACAATCTGCTCCTAATTTTGATGCCATCTTTTCCATCTCGTTCGTTGACATCCCAATGCCGAATATCTCGTTTAACCCGCATATCGTGAATGCTGCATCTGCCGAACCTCCGCCCAATCCTGCTCCTGAAGGTATGTTCTTCCGCAACGTCATATTTACTGTACCGATCTTGTATTTTTCGTCAACCAACCTCCACGCACGTACCACAAGATTCTCTTTTCCATCGTCTGATAGTGGTATGCCGTTAACGCTGAACGAAAATGTCTTCGATTTTGTTATCTCTAGTTCGTCTCTCAATGGAATGGGGTACATAACTGTCGATATGTCGTGATAGCCGTCTGGTCTCTTTTTTATTATATTCAGACCAATGTTTATTTTTGCGTTTGGATGTAACAACATAGATTGTCCTAATTAAAAAATCAGAGGCGACTCTATGACAGAATCACCTCTTTGGCGGAAGCTGGGGGATTCGAACCCCCGGTACGGTAACCCGTACGTCAGTTTAGCAAACTGGTGGTTTCAGCCACTCACCCAAACTTCCCTGAATTTGCGACTGCAAAGGTACGCATTTTTGTTGAATAAAACAAGAGATTTTCTGCTTTTTTTTCACAAAAATGTTTTACCTTTGCATCACGAAAAATATAGTATAGGATAATGAAGACTTTTATCAAAAAATTGACTGTTGTTTTAGTGGTTCTTTTACTGCTTATAGGGTTGATTATTGGTGCTTTAATATGGTGGTGCGCACTCCGTGAAAACGTAAGTGAAGGTGTGTCGTACTCTCTTTATGTGCGTCCTGCCGACGACATTGTTGACGTGATTGACGTGCTCGAAGACAACAATATTCTCCGTTCTTCTGATTCATTCGAGTCTCTTGTCGTAATTATTCAGCATTTTGATGACTGTAAAATTTGTCCGGGACATTACATTTTGAGGCCTGGAATGCGCAATATTGACATAATTCGCAAACTTACCCACGGATGGCAAGAACCTGTACGTTTTGTGATAAATAATATGCGTTTGCCAGAGAATTTTGCTGCTTCGGTAGGTCGTCAGCTGATGTATGATTCAGCGTATGTTATGGCGTTTCTCTCAGATACTGCACAGATGAATGTACTTGGACTGAACCATACTAATTTGTTCGCTCACATAATCGAGAATACATACGAGGTTTGGTGGACTGAAAAACCTTCCGAACTTATGGCTCGTTTAGTGAGCGAAAATGACAAGTTTTGGCTGAAAAACAATCGCATTGATAAAGCCGAATCTTTAGGACTTACTCCTGAACAAGTATGTATTATTGCAAGTATTGTGGATTGCGAGTCTCACTATAAACCAGAACTTTCCACGATTGCAGGACTTTACATCAATCGCCTCAAAAAAGGTATGTTGTTACAAAGCGACCCAACAGTCAAATTTGCACTCAGGAATTTTGCTAAAAAACGCATACTTAATGCCGACCTAAAGTGCAATTCTCCATATAACACATACATATATAAAGGACTTCCTCCTGGCCCAATCTGCTTGCCAAATCAGTCAACAATCGAAGCTGTTTTGAATGCTGAAAATACACATTATCTATATATGTGTGCTGATCCATCGCTTAACGGAACACATCGTTTTGCGGTCACTGCGGCTGAACATGCACGTAATGCTACTGCTTACCATAAGGCAATCAGAGGGTTAAAATAGTTGAAAAGTATTTGCTTTTTTGTTTGGTAATATCATTTTTATTGCCTAACTTTGCAGTTAGAAATAACTAATAAAAAATATTCGATTATGAAAGTTCTTGTTGCTACCGAAAAACCATTTGCTAAGAAAGCAATTGACGGTATTCGCTCTATCATTGAGGGCGCAAAAGGTGAACTCGTTCTCCTTGAAAAGTACACATCTGTTGACCAATTCTACGCTGCTGTTGCTGACGTCGATGCTCTCATCGTTCGCTCTGACAAAGTTACTGCCGAGGTTCTTGACCACGCTAAGAACCTTAAAATCGTTGTTCGTGCAGGTGCTGGTTTTGATAACCTTGACCTCGCTGCTTGTACTGCTCACAAAGTAGTGGCTATGAACACCCCAGGTCAGAACTCTAATGCTGTTGCAGAGTTGGCACTCGGTCTGATGGTCATGATGGCTCGTAATCAGTACACTCCTGGTACAGGCTGTGAACTTAAGGGTAAAACTCTTGGTATTCAGGCTTATGGAAATGTTGGCCGTCTTGTTGGTAATATCGCTAAGGGCTTTGGAATGAAGGTTCAAGCTCTCGACCCATTCCTCCCTGCTGAAAAGATTGAGGCTGACGGCGTTAAGGCTGTTACCAACCTCGAAGAACTTTATGCTACTTCTGACTATCTCTCTCTTCATATCCCTGCAACTGAGCAGACTAAAGGTTCAATCAACTACAATCTCGTCTCTCGTATGCCTAAGGGTGCAACACTCATCAACACTGCTCGCAAAGAGGTTATCAACGAACCTGAACTTATGAAGGTTATGGAAGAGCGTGAAGACCTCAAGTATGTTGCTGACGTTGCTCCTGCTTGCGCTGAGGAGATGAAGGCTAAATTCGGTAACCGTTTCTTCGCAACTCCTAAGAAAATGGGCGCAGAAACTGGTGAGGCTAACGTTAATGCAGGTCTTGCTGCTGCAAACCAGATTGTTGACTTCCTCGTTAACGGTAATGAGCGCTTCCGCTTGAATAAGTAATTATAAAGTAAGTTCAATAAATTCATTTTTTTTGTATTATGAAAAGAATATCTTTTTTTGCCGCTGTGCTATTTTTGGCGACCATGTTTTGCACCTCTTGCAAAGATGATTCTGATAGCAATGTAAATACTAAAGATTCCCAGTTGATAGGTACTTGGGAAGGCTCAATGTACACTTCGTATATTAATGATGAGCCAGTTGGTGACCCTATAATTGTTACTTTTGAGTTCACTGCCGACAGATTTGTTTGGACTAGCGATGGAAGTGTTGTTGTCAACAGCCCATACATTTGTAACGAAAGCCCATCAGATGGAAAGTATTTCCAGTGGACTGAAGGTAATAAGCAAGGTGGAGATGCTGTCTTCTATAGCATATCCGAAAATACAATGACTATCAAGGGTGCTAATGGTTCTATCATTATGAGTCTCCCTAAAACCTTGACAAAAAAATAACTTTCTTTTTTGTAACTACCAATATGACGCCATCCTTTGTGCTTACCACATTGGATGGTGTCTTTTATAAATTTATTTCCCTATAAAAAAAGACTTTTGAATGAGTGATAATCCAAACAAAGACCTACAAAATTATTCAGCATATTTATTGTTGGAACAGGGACTTTCTGCAAATTCCCGCGAGGCTTATATTCACGATGTTGGAATGTTGTATGATTTCCTCGGTGAAACTCCTGTCACTGAGGCTGACTTGCGACTCCTTTCTGATTTTGTCGCCTCGCTTGCTCGTTTGGGTCTCTCCGCAACGTCGCAGGCACGCATAATTTCGGGTGTAAGGTCTTTTTACAGATTTCTGTTTTTTACACACAGAATGGATTATAACCCATCAGAAAGGCTCGTTGTTCCAAAGACAGGTCGTCATCTCCCTGCTGTTCTGTCGTTTGACGAGATTGAGAGAATGATAGCAGCTTTGGAGGAGAATCTTATAGACTCCTCAGAATTCATTGTTCGTCGTAATAGGGCTATAATTGAGGTCCTTTATGGTTCAGGATTACGTGTCTCCGAGTTGGTCAACCTCAAAATTTCCGATATGCGTACTGATGATGGATTTATGATAATCCGTGGAAAAGGTGACAAACAGCGACTTGTGCCAATATCTGACATGTCTATAAGTCAAATTGATGCCTATATCCCTCTGCGTGAGCAACTAAATATAAAAAAAGGAGAGGAAGATTATCTCTTTCTCAATCAACGTGGTGCGCATTTGACTCGCACTATGATACTTATTTTTCTTAAAGAACTTGCCCTCAGAGCAGATATTCACAAAACCATTTCTCCTCATACATTGCGTCATTCATTTGCCACAGCAATGCTCGAAGGTGGTGCCAACCTGCGTGTTATACAAATGCTTCTCGGCCACGAAAATATCGTCACAACAGAGATTTACACCCATATTGACACCACACGTCTCCGCGAGGAAGTAATCAATTTCCACCCTCGCAATCAGCAAAGGTAAAGTCTATAAAAGGGTGATTCTATTAATTCTATAAATTCACTCAAGTTGCACATGTTCAGCTTGGAAGGCTGTACTATGAGCATCCGAGTACGAAGTGCTCGGATTTTACGGCTATATATGCATCTTTCCTGACAGATATTATTAGTGGCATACATACCGAGCTCTTCATTCCCGATTACTACTGCTTCGCTTAGTATATTGCCTTCCAGGCAATATACTTGGTCGCATTTGGATGTGCAATTTTGAATACCCTAGCTTTCAGCCCGAAAGAGGGATATAAACATTGCGATATACGGTGATGGGCTGAAAACTCGTGCAAACGAGAGCAGAAGCCAAATTCTATTTGGATTATGCCGAATGCAGCCGAGTTTGGGTTTACCCAATAGCCCTTGACATATTAGCCTAGGGCAAAGTGCGAAGCACGTCGCCCTAAGGTATGCGAGCAATTTCAACCTCAATTAAGCCGCAACGCAGTATGACAAATATATGATGATTGTTATGCTGCGTTGCAGCGTGATTTATCAAAAAGAAACTCCAAAAACTCTTGCATATATCAAAAAAACTCCTTACCCTTGCACAACCTACTCCATACGGACAGTGAATATGATTATCAATCACTTACAATCAAACCAACAACAATATGCGTGACTATACCTTCGACAATATGCCAATCGTCTCAATCTCTGGCA
>JAGHVI010000050.1 GCA_018064385.1 Candidatus Minthenecus merdequi | reverse complement strand
GTGATAATTGCTATTCTTTTCATATTGACAACAGACCTAAAGACAAATCGAAAGCAAAGAACTGACTCATTTCCCTTTCTTTGTCGCAACTTTTATAAAATTGGCTTCTATAGAACTTACCTCAATATAGGACATACCTTGAGCCTTTTTCTATGTAGTATCAACGATAGATAGACCTATAAGCTTTTTATCCGTCAGTTATATTCCACCTTTGTTGACGACCTCGTAAATCGGGCTGCAAAGATACAAATTATTTCTGTAAAAACCAACTTTTTCTCTCGTTTTCCCCAAATGTACCTCATTATCATTGATTTTAGGTCAAAAAATGCTATAGTGAAAAAGTTTTTTGAAAAATATGTTGAAATGTCAGAAAAAAATCGTACCTTTGCAACGTGTTTTATAACCCTACATTTTTATCCAACTTAGATGAAATAATCAGAGAATATGAGCAGAACGCTTAATATCACTACGAATACTTCCAAGTTAAATAACCAGACACTTTTAGCTGTTGTTGCTCTCATTATTGCTCAGATATTTTGGGGTACATCATACCTCTTCTCTGAATATGCTCTGCGGGTTGTTCCTCCTGCAACTTTGGTGACAATCCGCCTTACTGTTGCTGCATTTATTCTCGGCCTTATTGCTTTATGCTCGGGAAAATTGGTCAAAATACCTTGGAAAATCTACCGATGGTTCATTCTTGCTGCTTTCTGCGAACTCTATATATATTTCCTTTGCGAGGCAATGGCTCTCCAACGTGTGAACTCTATGGTTACTTCGGTAATCCTCTCTTTCATTCCGTTGCTGACACCTCTCTTTACTTATTATTTTCTTCGCGAGAAGATTACAATTATGAGTCTTGTCGGCATTGTTATCTCAATAGTCGGAGCGTTGATGGTAATCATCGAAAAAGGTGAGTTCGCTGTTGATTCATTTGGCGTAATCCTCTTGCTCATAGCTATGTTGGCTGCCGTTGTTTATAGTCTTGTTATACGAAAAGTGCCTAAAGAGTATAATACCTTGTCAGTAGTATTCTATATGTTTTGCACTGCACTTATCTTTTTTGTTCCAACCTGTCTCTTGACTGAGTGGAGCGAAATCAGTACTCTTGCAACTTCGTCTATCAACGAGTTCTTTGGCGCCTTGATGTCTATTGTATGTCTTGCTATTACTGCATCTTGCATAGCATTCCTTTTCTATTCGTATGGTGTGAGAATAATCGGACCTAACAAAGCCAGCGTTTTCAATAACATCCAACCTGTTGTTACTGCTTTTTTTGCTTGGATGCTATTTGATACACCTATGACATGGATTAAGGTTGCTGGTATTGCTATTCTCATTCTCGGAATGTTCATAGCACAGAAAAAATAATTGCTATATGGGTGGTTCTATTAATTAGGTTGAGACGATTTTGAAGTTTATTTTCAGCAGATTGCTGCGCGAAAGAAGGACACAATACGGGTATTGTGACCGATTGATAATCAGCAAGATGCAAAAATAAATTCAAAAGCGTCCAATTATGAACTTATCCGTCTGTATCCTAAAAAAACATAATTAATAGAATCACCTTTAATAGAACTACCTATATATGATTGAAAATATCGAAGTCGCTCGCTCTTTGATTGAGCACTCTTCAAAAATACTGCTTACTGGTCATGTTCGCCCTGATGGTGATGCAATAGGGGCTACTCTTGCGCTTCGCAGGTATCTGATGAGCCTTGGCAAAGAGGCAACGGTAATCTTACCTAATGCTTATCCTAATTATTATTCGTGGATTCCTGATATACAATCTATTCTTATACTCGAAAATAATCAGGCAAAAGTGACTGAAGTGATTAAAGAGGCGGATCTTCTGTTTTGTGTCGATTATAACCAACTGAGTCGAATAAGTGCGCTAAGACCACTTGTCGAGCCTTTGAAAATACCACGTATAGTTATTGACCACCATATAGGACCTCAAATACCATGCGATTTTCTCTATTCGGTATCATCTGCTTCGGCATCTGCTGAATTAGTCTATCGTTTCATTTGTGAAATGTCTGGTGATGGGGCTATTGACCTTACAATAGCGACTCAGATAATGATTGGTATAACTACAGATACTGGTGGTCTTTCTTTCTCGTGCAATAACCCAGAACTTTATCATATAGTAGGTAACCTTGTTGCAAAAGGTGTTGACCGAAACAACCTTAACATTAAGTTGTTTCATACATATTCCGTTGATAGATTCAAATTGATGAGTCATTGTCTCTCAAAAATGGAAATTCTTGCCGATGGTCGTACTGCACTTATGACGTTGACAGAAAAGGAACAGAAAAAGTTCAATTATCAAGTGGGAGATACCGAAGGTTTTGTTAATATGCCACTGACCATCCAAAAAATAAACCGTTCTATTCTAATTCGTGAGGAAGATGGCGAGGTGAAAGTTTCGTTGCGCTCCGAGGGTGATAATCCAGTCAATACTATTGCTGAGCTTTTCGGAGGAGGAGGTCATAAAAATGCTGCTGGTTTCGAGGCAAAACTGCCTATTGTCGAAGTTGTTGATCGTCTTAAACGGCTCGTCCGTTAAATATATTAAGGTGAGTTTAGGGTGGTTCTATTAATTAGGTTGAGACGATTTTGAAGTTTATTTTTAGCAGATTGCTGTGCGGAGGAAGGGAGCAATGCGGGCATTGTGACCGACAGACAAGCAGC
>JAGHVI010000088.1 GCA_018064385.1 Candidatus Minthenecus merdequi | reverse complement strand
CTTTTATCTACACATCCGTACAAACTTTCCCACTCATTGAGCGAGTCATCCAACTTTATCTTCAGCACATCAACTGAGTCGTAATTGTTCACATTAAGGTCGACATACAACACAGGGTGCTTTTCCCAAGTGATATCCTCATGACGTGCGATGGCAAGACCTTCGAACAGTTCTCGTTTCCCCAAGAAGAAGGCTTTCAAGGTCGATAGGAACAGCGACTTTCCGAACCTCCGTGGCCTAGAGAGTAAGAAATATTTACCACTGTTCATGAGATTATAGATATGCTCTGTCTTATCGACATAGCAGTATCCATCGTTGACGAGACCCTCAAAGTCCTGTATGCCTGATGGCAATTTGACTGTTCTTGCTGTAATCATAAGGCTGTCTTTTATTTCGGCTGCAAAGGTCGTGCCGACCTTCGCAAAATTTTTTGCAAAGTTACGAATATTTTCTGACATAGCCGTCAATCTCAACAAAAATATAAAAAAGGTACTGTATTTACACATAGACCCCACGGTATAATAGTAAATACCGTGGGGTCGGGTCGGTAGTTGCGGGATATGGGTTATAATTTTACAATGAATAAGCGGACTTGAATTGTTTGAATATATTATCCCAATCAAACTGCTTTTTCCCGGATTCAAAGCGCTCCAGATTATGCCGATACTTCTGTATGGTTTCAGGATTAGACAATATCTCTGTGAGTTTTGACTTCAACACAAGTTCATCACCTTTATTTTCATCGAAGCAAAACTTTATTCACAATCCTCATCGTTTCCTTCTTCATCATATTCATCCTCAATACGCTCATAATATGTTCTCTGGATTCCCCACATCATACACATCAGATAGAAATAGGTTGACACGCCTTCCAGAACAGGTTCCATAAAGGCAGACAAGAACATACAGACGTTCAATCCAACAATAAATCCCACCAATGGATTACCTTCCATTTTGAAAAGACAGTACGTGAATTGGTAATTCCTGACAGATATGGCGACCAGTATAAAAAATGGCAGCATACCGGCACAACGAGCCACATCAAGCCATAGATTATGTGCATAATAACTCACCTTATTGCTCCATCCGAATGGATGTGTCAGAAAATCATTCAAGGCATTTTTCCATATTATGGTACGCAATCCTCCGGATGCAATTGACGAGTCTTCATTTCTTTCTGCGTATGCATCTAGGGCATCGAAATAGAAGCCGCACAACTGGGCAACGAGGACAAAAACGACAGCAACGAATGCAGCCGCCAGCAGAATATTCCACCATTGCTCCCTGTAATTGTACATCAAGGCAACAAAGACAACTACCGCGAAGACAATCAGACCGGTTCTGGTAACAAGATGGATGACGCAGAATAGGCTCAACGCTGCGGCAAGAATGCTGACAATAAAGACTGTCTTTTTGCGAACTCCGTATGATATGGTGCAAGCGACACAGGCTATCCCCAATGATGCTGTCATACTTTGCAGTGTGGCAGACAAGACAGAGCCATCGTCCGTTGCAATAATACGTGAAACGTTGACCATTCCGTTCTCCGATACGTCAGCGATAATGTTTTCCCATAGTATCAGATTGGATGTAATAATTGTAAGAAGGATAACCCATAATATTCCATCGTCGGATTGCGACGTTCGCACCACCGAACACCCCATCAGATAGTATGTCGGTGGGCACAACAGCATACCCAACAACTCGAAGTTGCTGTGTATCGCTCCATTGACATACGATATTGCCGCAAACGTGGCGGAGAAAGTCAGCAGGGGAAGAATATTTTTTACATTCGGATTCTCCGCAATTAACGAAGCCAATGCAAACAGGCAAAAACCGACCTTGACGTACACGTGTATATCAGGCAACGACAGTGTCAGCTGGGTTGCAAGAAACAACGCCAACCGAATACCCGGTATTGAGAATATATTTCGGACAGTAGGACTAATATTCTGCATTCGTTTTTTTAATTATTTGTTTAAAAGGTCTCTGGGCCTGATTTTCTTGCTTTTATTATCAGGAACGCAGCTGTGATGGAGAATGCGAACAGGAAGGTCAGGACCTGTCCCCAGGCAGCACCTACAAAGCCGAATGAATCAATCATATATTTATAGATGAACAATGCCACTG
>JAGHVI010000224.1 GCA_018064385.1 Candidatus Minthenecus merdequi | reverse complement strand
CCTCCCACACGAACAGAGAAACATATGGGTGGTTCTATTAATTATGTTTGTATGTTATATCATAGGATGGTTCATTGTTGGACGCTTTTGAGTTTATTTTTACATCTTGCTGCTTGTCAGTCGGTCACAATGCCCGCTATTTACCTCCGTCGCAATCAGAAATTGCTCCCCTCGCTGCGGCCGTTTTGCTAAAAAGCAAAACTATAAATGCCTTGCTACGCCCTTCTTTCGCACAGCAATCTGCTAAAAATAAGCTTCAAAATCGTCTCAACCTAATTAATAGAACCACCCATATTTGCTTATGCTTTACCGCAAGATTTCAACTAAAATTGAGGTCTATCCGAAGTCCGACAGCAACAAGATGTTGGTGGGGAATGGTGCTCGTCAAGTTGGTAAAACTCTATTAAAATTGCGGAAGTGCGTTGTGTCTTTTGAGTGACGCATTTGCGAAGTTAGGAACGAAACAGCCCGAAACGTTGTCCCGAGCTGTCATATTCAAGTCAGGCGAAGACTATTTCACAACTACTTTCAGTGTCTTTCCCTTTATTCTGATAAAATAGACGCCTGTTATGGCGTTGAAAACCGTATGGTTGCTGTCTGCATGTCTGCTTACCACAAGTTTGCCTGTTGCGTCATAGACCTTTATCTCTCTGCCTGCGGCATTCTCGATTATGATATTGCGACCATTTGTGTATGTGCGGATGTCGTTCACTGATATGTTGTCAACGGCAACATCTTCGTTCTTTTCAAAGAATGCTGTGAATGTGAGATTGTCATTCACGACAATGTGGCGTACTGAGTCAGTGTTATCGTCTTGCCATTTTATGAAGTGGTATCCTTCGTTCGGTATTGCCTTGATTGTGATGGTTGTGTCCTCTGGATAAATGCCGCCGCCTGTCACAGTGCCCATTGCGGTGTTGTCCGAAACTACGTTTACCTCGAAATTCAGCAACTCTCTCTCAGCAAAGACACCTCGAATTTGCCATGCTAAATAGATTCCGTAATCGGTCACATAGTTGTCCCAAGCATTGTTGAAATTTCCACCATTTGACCATGCACCATCTATATTTCCTCGATAGGCAGAGTATGATTTTGGATACCCTGAAACTGTTGTCTCAAGTGCAATCCATAGTGGTTGTGTCCTATCAATAATAACTGGTGTTGATAGTTCAATGTTCACCCACGATTCGTCCTGTGAATATGGAATCTCCAATGTGTCAGATAATACAAGCGATGAACTATTTGCCGTCGCCCCTTGGAAAATATGAACTTTGTAGTTCCCTTCCTCCGAGATATATGCCTGTACGTGTGTTAATTTTCTTTTTGGAGCAATCGAGTTTGAGTCCAAACGAATAGCCCACATTCTGGTAGTATAACTTGTACCGCCATACGAATTTGTATTTCCATCGTAGCAGTAGCCTAAGGTATCACCTTGCATCTTCTCAAAGTTGGCTGTGTGTGTTATGTTCCCACCGTTTGCAAAGAATTGGTATGGGTTGTATTTCAAACTACCTCCCCATCCGTTGAACAAGTAACCTGAGTTGGCTGTTGCCGAGATTGTTACTGTGTCTTCGTATGATGTATATGTCCCTGCACCAGTCAGAATTCCTGCACCCTGAATGTTTGGTACAAGTGTAATTGTTGTCTGTGTGGCGTTGCTTGTGTCTGGGATAATGCCTATTATGGCTTTGTTGCGTGCGTTGTAGTATGATGAACCTGGGTTCAACTGCCCAATTTGAAAGTAACCATCATAACTGCCGTTCCATCCCCAGTTGAAGTAGAGTTTCCCTGTGTTGTCATATCCGCAGCAGATGAAACTATGTCCTCCTCCTGTGTATTCATTGCCAGCCGAATAATGTACCGGACGGCCGCTGTCTATCTCGTTTTTCAGTAGTGAAACCCATTCACTGTCTTCGTAATCAGTGAGTGATATCGAATGGAGTGTATGCATGAATTTGAAGTACTCGCGATATGCGTTCTCGGCAGCTGTATAACCTATTGTCCCATCGCCTATTGCTGTGGCACTGCTGGCATTTGTGCCATAATACATCTCAGCCGCTATTCCACATCGACGAAGAAGCAGTGCAATGGCTCCTCGCTCTCTGGCTGTAGAACTTGCGTCAAGTTTGTTTGGCATTGATGAGTAATCAAATGTTGTGTCAGAAAAATCAGCACCTTGCACACCATATTTTGGGTCTATGTATGTGAAACTTCCCACTCCTCTTAATGGAAATTCCCAGTATTTCATAATCTGTCCCATTACTGTGGCTACGCATCCTGTCAATGTGCGTTGCGAAATAGCAGAGTCGTATGGACATAAGTCGTTGTAGCGTGGATTCTGTGACCACGTTGTGGTCAGCAGGTTGGCTGTATTGTATGACGTATGTACAGCTGGTGCTTGTTGTGGTTGGGAAATCATATTTTCCAAACGTTTCCACTCGTTGGCAACTACGGTGCTTGTCTCATAGTTGTTTTCTATGTTCCACTCAATTTGACTATCGTAATCTTTAAGCCAATAGCGAGTGTTCGCTCCTATGCTGTTTATGTTAATCTGATTGGTTGTTGAGTATCCAAGGATTGGAAATACGCAATCGTCTGCCGACAATATCACGAAACCTTTGCCGTTTTCGCCTTGATAAAAACGCAGATAGTTGAAAGTTTCGTTTTCAACAATTTGCAAGTCGCCTTTTCCTCCATGTTCTTTGAAAAAGAAGTTGGCAATCTGTGCCGTCTTTTCTTTGCTCACCGGTGCAGCAATCAGCATTACTGACAACAGAAGCATTGTAATTGTAAAGATGCTTTTTTTCATAATTTTACCTTGTCTATTTTTTTAGGATGAGTTTTATTTTCTCAGCGAGTCAAAACCTTCGCCATAGACACCTATGGCAGGAATCTGTGATATAAATGCCTTACGGTCTATTGATTTGATTATGGCAAAAATATGAGATGACTCTTGTTTGCGAACCAATACAGTGACAATTTTTATATCTGATTTCGAGTACCAGCCTTCGCCGTTCAGCAGAGTTACTCCTCGGTGAGCCTGATTTGATATTGCTTCGGCTATCTCCTCTGGGTGCTTCGTATATACGAAGAATTGCACAGACTGGCGGATACCATTGATATAGATATCCATTGATTCGTAGGCTATTATCATAAACAAAAGGCCATATACAAGCCCTTCGATTGTTGCACCTGGCACAAATATGGATGAGAAGATGATTATAACATCAATGAATATCAACGCACGTCCAAGTGTGATGTCTTTGTATTTGTTGATGATTTTTGCTATGATGTCTGATCCACCTGTCGAACCATTATTGGTGAATGCCACTGCCATGCCGAATCCTTCAACGACCCCTGCAATAATTACGCTCATAAATGGGTCGAAGGTTGGAAATTTCTGCTTAAATATAGCCTCGAATATGTCGTTCATTGGTATGGCAAACCATAAGGTCATAAACCCTACTCCCAATATTGTGCGAAAGGTGAACTGTTTATCTACTATTTTGAATGCAATAAGCAATAGTATAACGTTGATTGTTAAATATGTTGCCGACACTGGCACCAATCCGTTTGTAGCATAATATACAATAGCAGCAATACCTGTCGCTCCACCACCAGTGATGTGGTGCGGCAGTATGAAGAATTGCCAAGCCATCACGTTAAACAGCAAGCCAATAGCTATAGCAAAAATCTGTTTTGTTGTATTTAATGTCTTGTTTTTGAATCTCATATAATATTTATTTAACCACGAAGTTTACCATCTTGCCTGGGATAATAATCTCCTTGACGATGTTTTTTCCTTCCATCAAGCCTTTTTTGCTGAGGGCAGTGAAGGCAGCTTCACGTACATCTGCCTGCGAAGCACCTGCCGCAATGTCGATGGTATCTTTGACCTTTCCGTTGATGGCGACTGGCTGTTTCACAGTGTCCTCAACCAACCACTTCTTGTCAACCTCAGGGAACTTGGCGTCACAGACTGTTGTCGTGTTACCGCAGGCATGCCACAACTCCTCAGCCAAGTGTGGAGCGTATGGTGCAATGATTACAGCCAGAGGTTCGAGAACCTTGCGGGAATGGCATTTCAGCGAGGTCAACTCGTTCACGCACACCATAAATGCAGGGATTGTTGTGTTGAACGAGAAGTTCTCGATGTCCCAAGCCACTTTTTCGATTGTCTTGTGCAAGGCTTTCATCATCTCTGGCGTTGGCTCGGCATTGTCAATAATCCACCCATTGTCGTCTGCATAGAGTTTCCACATCTTGCGCAGGAAACGCGATACACCGTCAATACCTTTTGTGTCCCAAGGCTTAGACTGCTCCAAAGGTCCGAGGAACATCTCATACAAACGCAATGTGTCAGCACCGTATTTTTCAACGACATTGTCAGGGTTGACAACGTTGTACATTGATTTTGACATCTTTTCAACAGCATATCCGCAAATGTACTGTTGCTCGGACGGTTTGCCTAAATATGGGTTGTCGGCGTCAAGAGTCGAAGAGCCGTCGGCAAAGACGAACTGTGCGTCTTTGTATTCAGGATTCCAGGCACGGAATGCGTTGATGTCGAGAATATCGTTGTTTACTATGTTGACATCTACGTGGATAGGCTGTGTGCAATCCTTGTACTCTGGGTTGTTGATGAGGTTGTAGGAGATGAATAGATTGCCTGTTGCACCCTTGCCAATGAAGCGGTAAACGAAGTTGGAGCGGCCCTGAATCATACCTTGGTTCACCAATTTCTTGTATGGCTCCTCCTCGCATACCAAGCCCAAGTCATAGAGGAATTTGTTCCAGAAACGAGAATAAATCAGGTGACCAGTTGCGTGTTCTGTTCCTCCGACGTACAAATCAACTTGACGCCAGTATTCATCTGCCTCTTTGCCCACAAGTGCCTCTGTGTTATGAGGATCCATATAGCGTAGATAATAAGCCGATGAACCTGCAAATCCCGGCATAGTGTTCAACTCGATAGGGTAGCCCTCTTCTGTCACCCAGTTCTCTGCATGCCCCAATGGCGGACGGCCGTCTGCTGTTGGTTTGAACTCCTTGATTTCAGGCAACAGCAGTGGCAATTTGCTCTCGTCCAAAACGCAAGTCACTCCTTCCTTATAATATACAGGGAATGGTTCGCCCCAATATCTCTGGCGTGAGAATATGGCATCACGCAGTCTGTAGTTAACCTTCACCCTGCCAAGTCCATTCTCGGTTATGTACCTCTTCATCTCGGCTATTGCAGCCTTGACTTCCATACCATTTAGAAATCCTGAGTTTATCACCTTACCCTCCTTTGCGTCATAACTCTCTTCGCTCACGTCTGCCCCCTCAATCAGTGGGATTATTGGCAGGTCAAAGTGTTTGGCGAATGCGTAGTCGCGTGAATCGTGGGCAGGAACAGCCATAATTGCGCCTGTACCGTAACCTGCAAGCACATAGTCTGATACATATACAGGTATTTCTGCCTTTGTCAATGGGTTGATGGCGTAAGCACCAGTGAAAACACCAGTCACACGGCGGTCAGAGATTCTCTCACGTTCGGTGCGTTTCTTGACCATTGCCAGATACTCGTCCACTGCGCCACGTTGTTCAGCCGTTGTAATCATATCGACATACTGACTTTCGGGAGCAAGAACCATAAATGTTACGCCAAAAACAGTGTCTGCACGTGTTGTGAATATCTCCAGTTCAACATCTTTATCTTTCACAGGGAAGTACATCTCAGCACCCTCCGAACGTCCAATCCAGTTGCGTTGTGTCTCCTTCAGCGACTCTGTCCAATCTACTGTCTCAAGTCCACGGAGCAACCTCTCAGCGTATGCCGATACCCTCAGCGACCACTGTCTCATTACTTTCTGCTCAACAGGGAATCCTCCACGTACCGAAAGTCCCTCTGAAACCTCGTCGTTAGCCAACACAGTACCCAAGGCAGGACACCAATTGACCTTGGTATCAGCCAGATACGCAATTCTGTATTGCATCAGTCTCTCTGATTTCTGAGCCTCGGTCAAACTTTTCCACTCAGCATCCTCACGCTCGAATTTCTCGACCAACTCGCTGATTGGTCTTGCGCATTGACGTTCAAAGTCATAGTAGTGGTTGAACATCTGAATGAAAGCCCACTGAGTCCACTTGTAATAATTTGGTTCGCAGGTGCGTACCTCGCGGCTCCAATCATACGAGAAACCAATCTTGTCCAACTGCTCACGATAGCGGTTGATGTTCTTCTCGGTGGTCACTGCGGGGTGTTGCCCTGTCTGTATCGCATACTGTTCGGCAGGAAGTCCGTACGAGTCGTAACCCATTGGGTGCAAGACATTGAAGCCTTTCAGCCTTTTATATCTTGAGTATATGTCTGATGCAATGTAGCCGAGTGGGTGACCGACGTGCAACCCTGCTCCTGAAGGATATGGAAACATATCCAGCACATAGAATTTAGGTTTGCTGTTATCTACTTTCACTTCGTAGGTTTTGTCTTTTACCCACTGGTTCTGCCATTTTTTTTCGATTTCTCTAAAGTTGTAGTCCATATTGTTTAGTCTTTGTGTTCCATATGATACCCGAAGGACCTCAGTTTCTGCTCACGGTTGCGCCAATCTTTCTCTACCTTTACAAGGGTCTCCAGAAATACTTTCTTGCCGAAGAATGCTTCAATGTCTTTTCTTGCCTCGATTCCCACTTTTCTTATTGATGCTCCTCCGTGACCTATGATGATTCCCTTTTGTGAATCACGCTCGCAATATATTATAGCCCTGATGCGGATAATTTTTTCTTCCTCCTTGAACTCTTCAACAGCTACCTCGACAGCGTAAGGCACTTCTTTGTCGTAGTTAAGCAGAATTTTCTCTCTAATAATTTCATCAACGAAGAACCTCTCCGGTCTGTCTGTCAGCGCGTCACGGTCGAAATACGGTTCACCCTCTGGCAGCAACGACACTATGTGTTTTATCAGCACGTCAACCCCGAATTTGTTCAGTGCCGAGATTGGGATAATTTCGGCGTTTGGCAGTTCATTGTGCCACATATCAACCATTGATTCAAGACGTTGCTGGTCTATCAGGTCTATTTTGTTTATCAGTACAATGGTGTGAACGTGATCCATCTTTTTGACTTTTTCAAGATAGAATGCATTTTTCTCCATTGAATCCTGAGTGTCTGTTACATACAGCAATATGTCTGCGTCTGTTAATGCTGACATAGAGAAGCCGAGCATTGCCTCCTGCATCTTGTAGTTTGGCTTCAGCACCCCTGGCGTGTCGGAATAGACTATCTGGAAATCATCTCCGTTGACGATGCCCATAATCCTGTGACGGGTGGTTTGTGCTTTTGATGTTATGATTGATATGCGTTCCCCGACAAGGGCATTCATCAGTGTTGATTTTCCTACGTTTGGGTTACCCACTATATTTACGAATCCTGATTTCATAATTGTTGTTTGACTGATTCTTCGTGTATTATGTTATATATTTGTTTGATGCTTTCGTGTGCGAAGGAAGGGCAGTTGTCAACCCATTGAGCCATCACTTCTTGCTGTCTGTTACGCTGAACTATGGGTATATTTTCTATGCGCTTAACTTTAGCAATTTCTTGTGCCAATGACATACGTTTCTCAAGCAGACGGCATATTTCTCTGTCCGTTGTGTCGAAATCTTTTCTTATCTGTTCAAGTGTTCTCATTTTTTACAATCTGACAATCTTGTATTCACCTCTGTTGCCTCGCTTGCCATCGTTGCCTTGTTTGCCGTCATCAGCTTTTCCCTTGCATGACGAGCCATTGCCATGTATTCCTCCTTTGCCAGCAGCGCCGCCTTTTCCGCCTTTACCACCATCTACGTTGACAATCACCTCGTTGGCTGGAATTGTGTTGTCCATAATAACCAATAACGTAGCACCATTGTCTCCGTCTTTGCCATCTTTGCCATCGTCACCTTTCTCACCGCATGTTCCTGGTTCTGTTTTGGTTACATTGCCTTCTTTGTATGTCAGTTTTGCCCTGCCAGCTGCACCGTCCGACCCATCTTTGCCATTTTCGCCATCACGGCCGCTTGCGTCAATTACCAACGGAATACGCACTTTCATTTTCTGAGTGGTGCTGAAATTCCACAACCACGCTTCCCGCTCTTCGCTCGAATAATCTGTTAACAACACAGCGCCGCACCGTGCCTCAATTCTCACGTTTCCCGATGGTTCTACACTATCAACCATACATATTGGCGAAGTCTCGTCGTTGAATTTCTCCCCATCTACCAAATAATATTCCACCAAATCTGACATTGTTTCAAAGTTCATCATCTTCCGTGACTGCAACTCCGACATACTTGACCCATAATTAATCATTTCTTGAACAGTATATTCTACGTTCTTTTTCAAGAAATCTTCCACTGTTTCGTACGTCTGCTCTCCCCATTTTTCAATCTGCTCGGTGTAGAGCATAAACGTCTCTTCCAAACCCTTTGCTATAAACCCCAACTTTCCATCGACATTATGCACAACTGTTACCTCGTCAAAGTATTTGGCTGCCTTTTCATTTTCTCTATATATCAAGCACGTACCGCCAGTGTACTTCAATATGCCGAACCCTCCGTACCATTCGTTCACCTCGCCTGCTTGAAACGAGGTTGCGGGCTTTTTTTCTTTTCTGTCGAACACTAATATACCATTTGGTCCTTTTGTGTTATTTGCCTTGGCACATACTCCAAGAATATGTTCATCGTCCTTTAGCAGTTTCGAGAAGAATATCCTTGACGTAGGTCTTATTCTGGTCTCTTTGCCGAAGCGTTCTACCATTTCTAACATCTGGTGGCGGTTCATCCACACGCTTGATGTCTCGAAATCCTTACTGCCAGTGCTGTTGAACGAGGGTAGTTCCACGAACCCGTTGCAGAATACCACACAATCTGTTCTTCCGTAATACAATGCTTCGGACGATGCCGGTCTGAAACTTTTTTCCTCCAAGAATGCGACCCAACGACCTCTTGTATCAATGAATCCGTGTCTCCAAGCTCCGTTGCGATCAGGACTCTCGGCGACGTATGCCAATCCTTCGCCAAATTCCATTGCTATCGCAAAACGTGGCAAAATCACCATTCTTCCCTGCTCGTTTATGTAACCATAACGTTCACCGCGCTTTTCGGGACGGAGTGTTCCTGCTCTTGCTGTAGCAGGTAATGCCACTGTCAAACATATTACTATTACGCTTAATATAGTGTTTCTTAACCATATAGCCATATTAGTTTCTTTGAATATATTATCTCGCAAAGGTACGAATTTTTTTTGATATAACCTTGTTTTTTACATAAAAAATTAAGGGTGGTTCTATTAATGATGTTTGTATGTTATATCAAAGGATGGTTCATAATTGGACGCTTTTGAATTTATTTTTGCATCTTGCTGCTTGTCAGTCGGTCACATAGCCCGCTATGCTCCCTTCTTTCGCACAGCAATCTGCTAA
>JAGHVI010000015.1 GCA_018064385.1 Candidatus Minthenecus merdequi | reverse complement strand
ATAAAACGCTCGTCTAACAGTATCAGAGGTTACTCCGGCACGTCCGAAGCCCCTTCCCTCAATGGCGTTGCTGCATCCATTGTCCCGGTCAAAGGTTTGAGCCTCACTGCTGTATATGGCTATTCTCCCATTGATGCGCACATTGTCAATGGCTATTGGTCTTCTGTCATCGATGACGGGCATCACCGCACGATTTCTGAGCAGGCTAGTAATTATTCCCTTAATCTTCATACGATAGCTGCTCATATTCTTTATAATCATCGCTTTTTCTCTGTTGGAGCGACTGCATATAGCGGTTTTTTCTCCCTTCCTTCTACGATTTTCGGCAAAAGGCAATGGGCTGTTTCCCTTGATTATTCTGCCAACTATCGTGCTTTCTCTTTTTCAGGCGAGACATCCATTTCGCAAGACAATGGCATAGCGACGACAAATTATTTTACAATCACCCCTCTTCCTGAACTTTCATTTGTCTTCAATATTCGTCATTTTTCAAACAACTATAACTCATTTTGGGCTAAATCTTATTCGCGTTACGACCGAGTTTCAGGCGAGGATGGCATCAGCCTCTCAGCCATTTTTCCTGTTTATCGTGATATGTTCATAGATCTTTTTGCAGATGTTACACAGAATAATCTTGCAGCTAAAACATCTTTGCGTGCTCCTGTCTATTACGATTTTCGAGCACGATTTACGTCATCTTTTAATAACTCATCAATTCTCAGGCTCTATTTCCGATACAAGCAACTGCAATCCTCTTACCTTCCTTATAAGGAACATATCGAGGATGTGTCCGAAGAACAGGTCTATCTTGTCAATCTTAACTATCGTTGTCCTTTCTCTAATGGTTTTACCACAACATCTGGCGCACAATTTTCACTTGCTCGTGAGTTGAAGGATGTTTGGTCCTCCAACTCACTTGGATGGCTTATATATCAGGATGTTGATTACGAACTTGAAAAAAGCAACCTTCTTTTCCGTTTGCGTCTTGCAATCTTTGATACTCCTCTTTGGGCAAACCGTTTCTATCTCAACGAGGCAAACATAGCTGGATCTTCCTACTCTCCCGTTATCTATGGCGAAGGTTTTCGTTGGTATTTTATTATGAAGTATAATGCCAGATGTGGACTCTCAGCTCAATTGCGCATCGCACAAACGATATATGCAGACCGTCAGGAGATTGGCTCGTCGCACGATCTTATTTCCTCCAATCATCGCACAGAGTTTAGTGTACTACTCTCTTATCGTTTCAGACAAAAGAAATAAAAAACACAATATTATGAATGGAAATCCACGTCTTTACGACTTGTTGAAGCAACTCAACATCTCTTTTGAGTACATTGAGCACCCTGAAGCACCGACGATTGCTATAGCCAAGCAATATTGGGCTGGCCATGACGCACGTCATTGCAAAAACCTCTTTTTTCGCAATCACAAAGGCAACCAACATTATCTTGTTCTGCTTGACTGTGATGCAGATATGGACATTCACGCCATCGAACATCAACTTCATCAAGGCAAACTTTCGTTTGCTTCGCCAGAGCGTCTGATGAAATATTTAGGTGTTCTTCCTGGCTCAGTAACACCTTTCGGACTTATCAATGACACAGAGCATCATGTTATTGTCTTTAT
>JAGHVI010000031.1 GCA_018064385.1 Candidatus Minthenecus merdequi | reverse complement strand
ACATACTGGCGTCTTGCTCATGCCGTTGATCGTAAGATTGACGCAAGAAAACGCAAGACTATGCGTGACAATCTTCTGGTTCTCAGCAATAGTGCAGACCTTACTTGGTACAGT
This sequence comes from Candidatus Minthenecus merdequi, assembly GCA_018064385.1. Lineage (GTDB taxonomy): Bacteria > Bacteroidota > Bacteroidia > Bacteroidales > Paludibacteraceae > Aphodosoma > Aphodosoma merdequi. The sequence goes on along the minus strand of JAGHVI010000031.1, from coordinate 8,844 downwards.
CAGGAGAACTTTCTGAAGGATATGAAAGTTGCTTTTGCCATGTGGGAAGAACTGGGCATGGGTCGTCATGTGGTCGAGGCTGTGATGACTTATCGTGCTGTTGCAGAATGGTATTGGCGCGATAGGGAGAAGACTGAGCAAATCCTCGACAGCCGTCTGCGTGAAAAAGAGCATAGGGCTCTGCAGACTAAGATATACGACAAGATTGTAGAACTATACGACGACAAGACTGCCTTGCTGGTCAAGGACCTTGTGCGCGTGTATGGCTACAAGGAGGAGCACCGCACCAAGGAGGCTGAGACTATGCGCCACCTTATCGAGGCTGTGGCAAAGGATGTTCGTGTGGTGATGATTATGATTGTGGAACGTCTGGTCGAAATGCGTGCGATAACGATTGATACTGACGAGACTGACAGATACATAATCGCACAGGAGACTCTGGACCTTTATGCCCCTTTGGCTCACCGTATGGGTCTTTATGCCATCAAAACTGAACTTGAGGATTTGGGTCTGAAGTGGACTGACTATGTCACATACAAAGAGATAGCAAAAAAACTGAAGGAGAAGAAACGCGAGCGTGATGCCTACATAACAAAATTCGTTGAACCTGTGCGCAAACGTCTGCAGAACGAAGGCCTGATTTTCGAGATGAAGGCTCGCACGAAGAGTATTTATTCTATCTGGAAGAAGATGATGAAGCAGGGGTGTGACGTTGACGGTGTGTATGACCTTTTTGCCATTCGTATTGTTATTGATGCTCCTCGTGAACGTGCAAAGGCTGTTTGCTGGCAGGCATATGCTGTCGTTACTGATATGTATGTGCCTAATACTAAGCGTCTGCGTGATTGGCTATCTACCCCAAAGAGCAATGGTTATGAGAGCCTGCACATTACGGTGATGGGTCCTGAAGGCAAGTGGGTTGAGGTGCAGATTCGCACGAAAGAGATGGATGAGGTGGCAGAAAAGGGTGTCGCCGCTCATTGGAAATACAAGGGCGGAAAGAGTGATGGCGAGAAGAATGAGGAGTGGTTGCGTCAGTTGCGCGAGACAATGGAGGAGGGCGTTGACAGCGAGAGCAATGAGGCTCAGGAGCAGTTCAAGATGCAATTATATGAAGATGACGTGTTTGTGTTTACACCGAAGGGCGATTTGCACCAACTGATGAGAGGTGCCACTGTGCTGGATTTTGCATACGACATTCACTCTACTATTGGCGATACTGCTATGGGCGCACGTGTGAATGGCCGTCACGTCAAGATAGACCAGGTGCTGGAGAATGGCGATCAGGTGGAGGTGATAACAGCTGCCAACCAGAAACCAAAACCCGACTGGCTGAATTTTGTCGTGACTGCAAAAGCACGCAAACGCATACGTATCAGACTTATGGCTATGGCTCACGGGTCAGCTGATATGGGGCGTGAGATGATGGAACGTAAGTTCAAGAATTGGAAGGTGGAGTTCGACCGTAATGACGTTGAACGTATAGCTAAGAAGTTCGGTTACAATAATGTAAAAGAGTTTTATGAAGCTGTGCTCAGTGAGGAGGTTGACCTCATGAAGGTGCGCGACATGATATTAAGCGAAAAGAAAAAGAAATGAAGGCTGAAATTTTGAATATCGGCGATGAATTGCTGATAGGACAGGTGGTCAACACGAATGCTTCGTGGATGGCTGAGGAGTTGAACAAAATCAATGTGCAGGTGACACGAATAAGTGTTGTGGCTGACAAGGGCGAAGAGATTTCCCGTGAGTTGGCTGATATGATGCAGCGTGCAGACCTTGTGCTTATTACTGGTGGCCTTGGCCCAACAAAGGACGATATAACAAAGAAAGTGCTGGCAGACCATTTTGGCGTTGGTATGGTCACACATCAGGAGACCCTCGATAGGGTGGTGGGGTATTTCAGGAAACGCGGAATACACATGGCCGAGGTGAATCGTGGCCAGGCTCTTGTCCTTGAGGGTTGCCAGGTGATTGTAAACGAAGTAGGTACTGCCCCTTGCATGGTGATGCGCAAGGACGGTGTGACTGTAGTCAGTATGCCCGGTGTGCCTTTCGAGATGAAATGGCTGATGACTAACCGTGTGCTGCCTATGGTTGAGCAGATGAGGGGTGGCGGCGAAATCATTCATAAGACAATTGGCGTTTTCGGAATACCTGAATCTACACTTGCCGAAATGATTTCTGACTGGGAGGACGCTCTTCCTGAATATATACGTCTTGCGTATCTGCCAAAAGCTGGTATCGTGCGCCTTCGCCTTTCCGCCTTTGGTTCTTGCCGTAGCGAGATGCAGTCTGTGATTGACCGGAAGGTTGAGGAACTGAAGCAGATTATTGGCGATAATATCTTCACGGAAAATGGCGAGTCGCTCAGCGAAGCTGTAGGTCGTCTGTTGTCGCAAAAAGGTGAGACAGTTGCCACTGCCGAAAGTTGCACTGCCGGATTGGTGGCTCACCGTATAGTGGAAACTCCCGGTGCTTCTCGCTGGCTGAATGGTGGGGTAGTGGCATATTCGAACGGGATTAAAGAGAGTGTATTGGGCGTTCCTCATGATATACTTGAAAGTGTTGGTGCAGTCTCCGAAGAAACTGCACGTGCAATGGCTGAGGGCGCTTTAAAGACTTTTAATTCTGATTGGGCTGTATCAACTACTGGCATCTCAGGCCCTGGTGGTGGATCATCCGAAAAACCTGTAGGTCTTGTATATATTGCCGTCGCTCATCGCAATGCTGAAACTAAGGTCGGCAAGTTCGTTTTTGCAACGACTCGTGAGCAGCATCAGGAACGCTCCACTAACCAGGCTTTGTTTGAACTTTATAGGGTGGTTCTATTAATTAGGTTGTGACGATTTTGAAGTTTATTTTTAGCAGATTGCTGTGCGAAAGAAGGGAGCATAGCGGGCTATGTGACCGACTGACAAGCAGCAAGATGCAAAAATAGATTCAAAAGCGTCCAATTATGAACTTATCAGTCTGTAATCTAAAAAACATAATTAATAGAACCACCCATATAAATTTGGGTTGTCTCCCGACAACCCAAATCCCAATTATTAACCTTAAATCTAATACCATAAAAAACACTGCAAAGGTACTTCTTTTTTCTCATATAGATGCCTTTTTTACTGAAAAATTATCGCTATTAACTTTATTTGTGTTTTCTTATGGTTACTTTTATGTAATTTAACAAATTTATGCCTCACCGTATGTTTCGTGAACTTCTCATTCCCCTTAATTGTCAATATATTGGGTACTTCTAATGATTTAGACACTCAGCACATTCAATTTTCTAAAAAAATAATTATCGTTTTCCTTGCTATTTAAAAAATAATTTACTACCTTTGCAGACTGAAAAAATTGCTATTTTTTGAATATGGTATTTAGGGTGAAATATGTACTCAAGACTCTGATGATGACAGCTTTGCTTGCTGTTGTCCTTTCGTCTTGTGTTTTCTCTAAAAAGATAAATTATTTGCAAACACGCGACGATTTACCTCAATATAACGACTCAATTGAGTTTTCTGACTACAAACTTCAACGTGGTGACTACCTTTATGTTTATCTTGTCGCTATTGACGAGGATATGATGGAAATGTTTAACGGCAACAGTGTTATGTATGCCTATAATACCACGTACTATAATTCTGATAATCCAACTGCACGCCTTTACCTTTATCTGATTGGTGAAGACGATTGTATTGAATATCCTTACCTTGGCAGACTTAAAGTTGTAGGGCTGACTGTGCGCGAGGTTAAGAATCTTCTCGAAACAAAGCTTGCCGAAATGATAAATGGTTTCTCGGTTGATGTCCGTCTTGCAAATCGTTCTTTTTCTATCCTTGGCGAGGCTGGAAGCGGCAAATACATAATCCCTAAAGAGAAACTTACTATCTTCGAGGCTCTTGCTATGAGCGGTGACCTCAAAACCTATTCACGCCGTTCTAAAATTCAGATTATACGTAAATCTGAGAATGGTACTATCGTTAAGACTTTCGACATACGCACACGCTCTATCATCGATTCTGAGTTCTATTACATTCAGCCTAACGATGTTATCTATGTACCTTTCTCAGACGCTAAGGTTATGGGTGCTGACCATGTCACAAGCGTCATTTCGCTGACTATGTCAACAGTCTCTTTTGGTCTTTTCGTCTATTCTATTGTAAACTCAATCATTAAGGCTACCGAATAATATGTTCACACGCACGCTTAAATACTTCATAATTTTGTTAGCTGCAATCATGCTGACTGCCTGCTATACCACACGTCGTGTAGGACTCATTCAGGAACGCGACAACCTTCCGACTTACGATTCTGCCCTCTATAATGAATATAGATTGCAAAAAAACGATGAAATTATGATGCGTGTCATAACCTCTGACCGCGCAACAGCTATCCTCCTTTCTCCTAACCAGGGTCGAGGAACTATCTCTACTTCTGGCTACTCATATCGTATTTACGAGGATGGTACAGCCGACCTCCCATTCCTCTCAAAGGTCAAATTGGAAGGAATGACGCTTCAAGAGGCTGAATGCAAACTCGACACATTATATAAAGGATATATCAATGACGCTACAGTCAAACTCTCTCTTGCTACTGGTACTTTCTGTGTAATTGGTGATGCCGGTCGCGGATATTATGCTATGTATAAGGAACGCCTGACCATCTATCAAGCTCTTGCTCTCTGTGGAGGAATACACGAAACTGCTGATTTCTCGAAAGTTAAAATCCTTCGCAAAACTCCTCAAGGAACCAAGATTGCAGAGTTCGACATACGCTCAAAGTCTATCATAGATTCTAAGTATTATTATATCTATCCTAACGACGTTATTTACCTTGATGTCTCCAAACGTAGATTCTGGAGCGTCTCTTCTTATACATCTTTTGTCGGACTAATCAGTTCCTCTTTGAGCCTTCTTGTCTCTATCTGGAACGTGTTTAAATAATTATTGCACTATGAGTGAAAACGAAGATAAAAGCAAGAACTGCGGAAACTCTGCAAATAGCAAAGATCGGTATTATGCTAATGGCTATACTTCGGGTAGTTATTATGCAAATCAAGGCACTTATGCAAGCGGTTCCTATGCTGGAAATACATTGCCTCAAAACGCTCCTTCAGAAAAAGGTATTAACTACCTGGAATGGGGAATACGTTTTCTTGCCAAATGGTATCTATTCGTGATATGCGTTGTGGTGACAATGTCTGTCGGCTTTATCTTGAATCGAAAGTGGAAACCTCAGTTTGTTTCCGAGGCACAAGTACTTATTGACGATGGCGGAAAAATGAATTATGGTGGTATGCAGAATTTCCTCGGTTCTCAGTACGGAAACTCTAATTACAACAACCAGTTGATTGTGATGGGGTCTTTCAATATGATTAACCGAACACTGCAGAAACTGCCTTTTGATATCGATTTCTACAAAAAAGGAAACTTTAAGAATACCAGTCTGTATGGCTCTGAACCAGTCAAGATTAATCAAATACAGATTGCCCCCGATGCATATTTCTTTGAATTCCGTTTCACTCCTGTTGATAATAATACTTTCGAGATTTCGATTGAGGATGTCTTTGATGATCGTTTGGAAAAGTTCGCAAAGTCTTTTAAACCTATAAAGGCAAAATATGGACAGAAAGTCGAATGTAGCCTTTTTGCTATCGAAGTCGAAAAAAAATACATAATTTCTGGTCAATCTGATTTCTTTTTCGTTTTCCGTAGTATCTCTTCTCTCGAAAACGAGTTTGCTCAAAGACTCTCTCTTCAGTTCCTTGGCTCGAAACAAGATTTGTCAACTGTTGTCAGCGTACAGTTATCAAGTTCTGATTATCTTCGTGACTGCGATTTCCTTAATGCCCTGACGAACGAGTATCTTGCAGTCAATCTTGAAGAGAAAAACGAAGAGTCTATCCGTACTATTGACTTCATTAATAGTCAGTTGAGCAGCCTCTCGGATTCCCTTTCATCGTCCGAGGCTCGCCTTCGTGACTATCGTAATGCAAATCAACTCGTCAATATCACAGATTATTCCGGACAGGTGGCAAATAAACTTAATGAGTTGGACACCCGTCGTGCTGAACTTACCCTCAAAGACGCTTATTTTGAATCTCTCTCAAAGTACCTTACCAGTGCTGTTAAAGACCAAAAACTGGTTGCTCCTTCTTCGATTGGTGTCGCTGATCCTACATTGCTCGAGCTTGTGTCTCAATTCAATGAACTTCATCAGAAACGTAGCGATATTGGTGTGAAGAATCCTCAATACGAACGCTATTCAAAACGTATGGACGAGATTAGCCAAACTCTTCTCGAAGTTATTAAGAATGTTCGAAAAGTTTACAATATGGAACGTAAAGTTTTCGATGATGAGTACAACGCTCTTATGTCTGACCTCCGTGCTCTCCCTGACAAGGAGTTCGAGATGGTTAACTATGAGCGCGCTTACAAGATCAGCGATAATTATTATACCTTCTTGCTCCAAAAACGTTCCGAGGCGCAAATCATTATGGCTTCAAATGTCCCTGATGATAAGATTATACAAATAGCACGTACCACTCTTATTCCTGTCAACACAAAGGATAAGATGATTATTTATCTTGTTTGTTTCATTATTGGTCTTCTTATTCCAGGCTCTTACGTTATCGTTTTGACACTTCTTGACAATAAAGTGAATAGCGAGGATGATATTATTCAAAACTCACCGTTCCCTGTTATTTCGTCTCTCCTGCATACCGACCGCAAGGATGTTGTCGTTTCAACAAAGAGCAAACGCTCTGTATTTACTGAACGTTATCGTCTCTTACGTAACCGTATCGAACTTTATGTTCAACGCAAGAAAGATATTGTTACGGTTATTACTTCTTCTGAGTCTGGCGATGGAAAGACTTCTGTATCTCTTAACCTTGCAGGTATTTATTCTATGATTTCTGACCGCGTGTTGTTGATTGATATGGATTTGCGTAACCCTTCTGTAACTAAATTGTTAGGGAAGCGTAATGAAAAGGGTCTTGTCCATTTACTTATTGACGAATGCCAACTTGACGATATTATTGTTACTGATGATGAACGTTTGGGCTTCCACTTTATCCCTTCTGGTGTCGTGCCTCTCAATTCTGCTGAGTTGATTAGATCTGAGAAAATGGCCAAAATCCTTGAAGAACTCCGCAAGCGTTACGATTACATAGTAATTGATACTTCTCCTCTTGGACTTGTATCTGATGCAATGGAAATTATGAAGCGTGCTGATATCAATCTGATTGTTGTACGCGCAATGAAAACCAATAAGAAATACTTTAAGAACTTTATTCAGCAAGTTAATGACGATAAAGTCAATAATGTTTACACAGTTCTTAATGATGTCCCTGTCGCAAAACGAACCAGTATCCTCGGTTATGGCAAGTTCAGAAATGGATACTATTACGGCGGTGGCAAATATGGTTATGGCTATTCTTACGGCTACGGCTATGGCAGTCATTATTACAAGTATGATGGTGAAAAGTATTATAAAGCTAATGATAAGTACTATCACGATGATGCTGACGATGACACTTCAAAAAAGAATAAGGCTTAATCATATCTATTGTATATGTTCTTACCAATAATATGACGTTCTGGACATTGAAGGGAAACATCTTCTCTCGTTACGATTTCCAGCAATTGCGTAAAATTGATGCTAAACGCAAAGAATGTCTTAGTTTACGTTGTCTTAATTGGTTGAAATATAGTCAGTTCAGAAAATTTTCGGCAAAACAGTAATTTTGCTGCCCTTTTGCTTGTGTAGGTCGAAAAAAGTTCGTACCTTTGCACCCGCTTTTTGAACTGAAATGTAAAACAAATAATATTATAAGAAAATGTCAAAGATTTGTCAGATTACCGGAAAAAAGGCAATGATTGGCAACAACGTTTCTCACTCGAAACGCCGTACCAAACGCTCTTTTGATGTTAACTTGTTCCATAAGAAATTCTACTATGTAGAGCAGGATTGCTGGATAAGACTCAACATCTCTGCTGCCGGTTTGAGAACCATTAACAAAATGGGTCTTGATGCTGCCCTCAAAAATGCTGTCAATAAAGGGTATTGCACCTGGAATGACGTTAAAGTATTGGATTTTTAATATAGGAGTTTTATTGTATGGCTAAAAAAACAAAAGAGGCTCGTGTTCAAGTTATCCTTGAATGTACTGAGCATAAAGATAGTGGTATGCCAGGTACTTCTCGCTATATCACTACAAAGAATCGTAAAAATACTCCAGGTCGTCTGGAACTTAAGAAGTATAACCCTATTCTCCGTCGTGTTACTGTTCACCGCGAGATTAAATAATTAATAGACTTAAAACATGGCAAAGAAAACCGTCGCTACCCTTCAAAAAGGTGAAGGTCGTGGCTATTCTAAAGTAATCAAAATGGTTAAGTCTCCTAAGACTGGTGCATATATCTTCCAAGAAGAGATGATCTTGAACGAGGGCGTTAAGGATTATTTCAAGAAGTGATTCATAAACTTTACGACTGATAAATAATGAGGACTGGTAATACTTATTGCCAGTCCCTTTCTTTTAAGGGTGGTTCTATTAATTAGGTTGAGACCTTTTTTAAGTTTATTTTTAGCAGATTGCTATGCGACCGACTGAACTGACGACAAACCGAAAGCAAGCAAACTTTGCTTGTATTGCTGAGGTGCGAAGGAAGTCGTTTCAGCATAAGCAGCAAGATGCAAAATTTGTGCAAACCGAAAGCAAAGAACTTGCTCTTTTAAACGTAAGCATTCGATAAAATACATATTGTAGCAGTTGTAGTATAGTTGTAACTTTGCAGTCGCAATTTTGCATTAACTATAACTACTATTATTATGACAAAA
>JAGHVI010000141.1 GCA_018064385.1 Candidatus Minthenecus merdequi | reverse complement strand
CCCTGAGGACCATCCTCTACGAACTTGTAGTTCAGAATGTAGCCTTTGTCAAAAAGTACTTTTGTGATTTCCTTCTTGAGATTCGAGGCTGGAACTTCAACTACGCGATGATTTGCTTTAATCGCATTGCGAAGTCGAGTTAAATAATCTGCGATTGGATCTGTCATAAAAGTTTTTAATTAAATTGATTCCAACGTATCGGAACAATATTTAGTTAATAATTCCAACGAATTACGAAACAATGCAGAGATGCGACTTTGACGCACCCCTACATCAGTTACAGAAACTGTTTACCAGCTAGCCTTCTTAACGCCTGGAATAAGACCTGCAGCGGCCATCTCTCTGAACTGAATACGAGAGATACCGAACTGACGGATAAATCCTTTCGGACGTCCTGTGATTTTGCAACGATTGTGCAAGCGGACGTAGCAGGCATTCTTTGGCAAGGTCTGCAACCCTTCATAATCACCATCTTTGAGCATCTGCTCACGCTTTGCAGCATATTTGGCAACAAGACGAGCGCGTTTAACCTCACGGGCTTTCATTGATTCTTTAGCCATACTCTATCAATTCTTTTTAAATGGTAAACCAAACTCACGAAGAAGTGCAAAACCTTCTTCGTCAGTGTTTGCTGTTGTAACAAAAGTGATATTCATACCGAGCAACTTTTGAATGTTGTCGATATTAATCTCAGGGAAGATGATTTGCTCGGTGATGCCAAGGGTATAATTCCCACGACCATCAAGTTTGCTCTCAATACCCTTGAAGTCACGGATACGAGGAAGAGCAACACGGATTAAACGCTCAAGGAACTCATACATCTTCTTGTCGCGGAGAGTTACACGGACACCTATAGGCATTTTTTTACGTACCTTGAAGTTAGCGATATCCTTGCGAGATATAGTCTGAACAGCCTTTTGACCGGTAATTGCAGTCATTTCCTCAATAGCAGTATCGATAATCTTCTTGTCGGCGATAGCAATACCGAGACCTTGATTGAGAACAATCTTGACAAGTCTTGGTACCTGCATACAAGTGGTATAACCGAACTCTTTTGTCAGAGCAGGAACGATACGCTCCTGATACTCTTTCTTCAAACTGAGTGTATCCATTATTTAATTTCCTCCCCAGATTTTTTAGCATAGCGAACCAATTTTCCCTTATCGTTGAGACGACGACCGATACGAGTAGGAGTTCCACTCTTAGGGTCAACAACATTAAGATTTGAGATATGAATTGGTGCTTCGAGTTTAACAATTCCACCCTGTGGATTTTTTGCATTAGGCTTGGTACTCTTCGATACCATATTGATGCCTTCAACGATAGCGCGCTGTTTTTCAACTAGCACACGGAGAACGCGACCGGTTTTGCCTTTATCCTCACCTGCGTTCACGAAGACAAGATCACCTTTTTTAATATGTAACTTTGACATTGCTTAACTTTTTAATTAGTTAGAGCACCTCTGGTGCAAGTGAAATGATTTTCATATTAGAAGCGCGGAGTTCGCGTGCCACAGGACCGAAAATACGGCTACCTCGGATTTCGCCAGCATTGTTAAGCAATACGCAAGCATTGTCATCGAATCGTATGTAGGAACCATCAGCACGACGGATTTCCTTCTTTGTACGAACGATTACAGCCTTTGATACAGCACCTTTCTTTACCTCACCTGAAGGGAGAGCACTTTTGACTGCAACTACAATGACATCGCCAACAGTTGCATAGCGTTTGCCTGTACCACCAAGCACGCGGATACACAAAACTTCTTTAGCGCCGCTATTATCGGCAACCTTAAGTCTACTTTCTGACTGTATCATAATTACTTAGCTCTTTCAATGATTTTTACTAAAGTCCATCTCTTTGTTTTGCTCAATGGACGAGTTTCTCTAATCAGAACAGTATCACCTATATGACTATCGTTCTTCTCGTCATGAGCATGGAACTTCTTTGTCTTGTTGACAAACTTTCCGTAGATAGGGTGTTTTTCTTTCCATCTAACAGCAACAGTAATGGATTTATCCATTTTATCACTGAAAACGACACCTATACGTTCTTTTCTTACATTCTTTTCCATAATACGGATAAATAAATTATTG
>JAGHVI010000107.1 GCA_018064385.1 Candidatus Minthenecus merdequi | reverse complement strand
TATTCGTTTTTCAAAATTTCGGCCAACTCGTTAACCTCTTTAACAGTTAAGTTTACCAATTGTTCAGCAAAAGCTTTCAAATCTGCCATTGTCGTAATATTTTAATTGTTTATTTTTTTAAGTTAAGCGACCTCAGCGTCTGGAGGTCTAAAAGATTTATTGACGCTCAGCCAAAGTTTTCAGCACGCCGTGGATAGTGTTACCACCAGACTGAAGTGCAGAAACGACATTCTTTGCAGGAGATTGCAACAACGCAATAACATCTGCGATAAGTTCGTTCTTGCTCTTGATATTGGAGAGAGTTTCAAGTTGGTCAGCACCATAGATTGACTCTTCAACGTATGCAGCCTTAAGTATTGGTTTCAAATTCTTGCCGTTGAAATCCTTGATAAGGCGAGCAGGAGCATTTCCGACGTTAGAAAGCAAGACTGCGGTGTTCTCTTTGAGAGAAGGATACAGAGGAGAATAATCCCCATCAAGTTGGTCAAGAGCCTTAATCATCAGCTTATTCTTTACAACCAACATCTTGATGTCAGCCTTAAAGCAAGCACGACGCAACTCACTAACTTGAGCAGCATTCATACCTGAAGTTTCAGTCAGGTAGAAATGAGGATATTGAGAGATAACCTCTTTGATACTTTCAATAATAACGCTTTTATCTTCCTTTTTCATAATACCGGTTTATTAGTTCTCATCGAACGATTTAACATCGAGCTTAATACCGCGACTCATAGTCGAAGAAAGATAAACGCTCTTGACGTAAGTACCCTTAGCAGAAGAAGGTTTAAGTTTCATGATAGTATTCATAAACTCTCGAGCGTTGCCCGCAATCTGCTCAGGGGTGAAAGACACTTTACCGATAGAAGTATGAACGATACCAGTCTTGTCAACTTTGAAGTCAATTTTACCTTGTTTAACCTCTTTGACAGCGCCAGCGATGTCCATAGTAACTGTACCGCTCTTAGGGTTAGGCATGAGACCGCGAGGACCGAGGATACGACCGAGGGCACCAATTTTACCCATAATCTGGGGCATAGTTATGATGACATCAACGTCAGTCCAACCGCCTTTGATTTTTTCGATGTATTCATCCAATCCAACATAATCTGCGCCAGCAGCCTTAGCATCAGCCTCTTTATCCGAAGTACAGAGAGCAAGCACACGTACCTGTTTACCAGTGCCATTAGGGAGAGAAACGACACCGCGAACCATCTGGTTTGCCTTACGAGGGTCAACACCGAGACGGACATCAATGTCAACAGATGCGTCAAATTTTGTGGTTGTGATTTCTTTAACCAACTGAGAAGCCTCTTTGAGAGTGTAAGCTTTATTCGCTTCAATCTTCTCAGCAACCAACTTTTGTTTTTTTGTAAGTTTACTCATTTCAAATTGAAGTTTAAAAGATTACATATTAGGGAACTCACCTTTAACGGCTATACCCATACTTCTTGCGGTACCAGCAACCATCTTCATAGCAGCTTTAACTTCGAAGCAGTTCAAGTCAGGCATCTTGTCTTCTGCAATAGTTTTCACCTGATCCCAAGATATTTCTGCAACTTTCTTACGATTAGGCTCGGCACTACCTGATTTAGCCTTAGCAGCTTCAAGCAACTGCACTGCAACAGGAGGAGTCTTAACGACGAAAGTAAAAGTTTTATCCGAGAAATAGGTGATAACAACAGGGAGTACTTTACCAGCCTTATCCTGAGTTCTGGCATTGAACTGCTTGCAGAAATCCATAATATTTATGCCCTTAGAACCAAGAGCAGGACCTACAGGAGGGGATGGATTTGCTGCGCCACCTTTGATTTGTAACTTAATAAAGCCAGCAACTTCTTTTGCCATTTTTTGTTTAGATTTTGTAAGTTTTAAAATAGACGAAGGGGATATTCCCGACTCGTAACAGAAGGGATTATTCCTTTACTACTTGTGAGAAACTTAACTCAACGGTCGTGTTACGACCGAAGATAGACACGAGTACTTTCAGTTTCTTCTTTTCATTATTGACCTCATCGATTGTACCAGAGAACCCGTTGAAAGGGTCAGTGACGACCTTAACGGCATCACCGACATGGAAGCAATATTCTTCAGATTCACCTATTTGATCGAAACTGGTTTGGTAACCTTGAAGACGACGGACTTCGGCAGGAGTAAGACAGTTAGGTTCTTTTGTCAAGTCATTGCCGACAAAGCCCAAAATGAATGGGATATTGTCACGCAGAAGGCTTGGTAACTCTTTTGCATAGATAGCCTCAATAAAGACATATCCAGGGAAGAGAAGCATTTCTTTTTCCTTTTTCTTTCCGTCCTGAGTTAAGACAACCTTCTTCTCAGTAGGAGACAACACCTGAGTAACATAAGAGGCGAGAAGCGAATCGGATTTGGCAACATTTGCCATAATATAATCTCTAACCTTTGACTCTTTGCCACTTATTGTATGCACTGCATACCACTTTGCTACATTCTCAGCCATTGCAATAACCTCCCAATGATTAGATGAGTTTGTAAACGAACGTCATCAAGTTTTCAAAACCAAGATCCATAACCCATACTATCAGTGCGATGACTACGGAAGCAATTAAAACGACTACCGCACTGTTAGTAAGCTCTTTTCGAGTAGGCCAAGAGGTCTTCTCTTTGAGCTCTTTATAGGATTCTTTCAAGTAATCGTTAAGTTTCATTTTTTTATTTTGAATTAAGCACGGGTTGAGAGACTCGAACTCCCGACACTTGGTTTTGGAGACCAATGCTCTACCAACTGAGCTAAACCCGTAATCAAAAAGGAGGCGGAAACTCAGCTTAAGCGATTTCCGCTCCTTAGTTTATTATGTAATTTACATTTCAGTGAGACGGGAAATTCGTCAGCACAGCGTATTAGTCAAGGAGTGAAGTAATCTGACCTGAACCTACTGTACGACCACCCTCACGGATTGCAAAACGAAGACCTTCGCTGCAAGCTACAGGGTAGATAAGTTTAACAGAGATTTCGAGGTTATCACCTGGCATAACCATCTCGGTTCCTTCAGGAAGAGTAATCTCACCTGTAACATCCAATGTACGGATATAGAACTGAGGACGATATTTATTGTGGAATGGAGTATGACGTCCACCTTCCTCTTTCTTCAAGATATAAACAGAAGCCTTGAACTCAGAGTGAGGAGTAACCTTACCTGGGTGAGAGATAACCATACCACGACGGATTTCGTCTTTGTCAATACCACGGAGGAGAAGACCTACATTATCGCCAGCCTCACCTTGATCGAGGAGTTTACGGAACATTTCAACGCCAGTAACGACAGATTTAAGGTTTTCTGCGCCAAGACCAAGAATCTGAACCTCATCACCGACTTTAATAATACCTGTCTCGATACGACCAGTAGCAACTGTACCACGACCAGTGATTGAGAACACGTCCTCAATTGGCATAAGGAATGGTTTATCAACAGCGCGCTGTGGCAACTCAATCCAAGTATCTACTGCATCCATAAGTTCCATTACCTTTTCCTCCCACTGAGCTTCACCATTCAAAGCACCGAGTGCAGAACCGCGAATGATAGGTGTATTGTCGCCATCAAACTCATAGAAAGAGAGAAGTTCGCGCATCTCCATTTCAACGAGTTCAAGCATCTCCTCATCGTCAACCATATCGCACTTGTTCATGAAAACGACAAGACGAGGCACGTTCACCTGACGAGCGAGAAGGATGTGCTCTTTAGTCTGAGGCATTGGACCATCAGTAGCAGCAACAACGATGATAGCGCCGTCCATCTGAGCAGCACCAGTAACCATGTTCTTAACATAGTCGGCGTGACCTGGGCAGTCAACGTGTGCATAGTGGCGAGAAGCAGTTTGATACTCTACGTGAGAAGTGTTAATAGTGATACCACGCTCTTTCTCTTCTGGAGCATTATCGATAGAGTCGAATGAGCGGAGTTCTGAGAGACCCTTCTTAGCAAGAACAGTAGTGATTGCAGCAGTAAGGGTAGTCTTACCATGGTCAACGTGGCCGATAGTACCGATGTTAACGTGTGGTTTCGAACGATCAAATTTTTCTTTTGCCATAACTCGAAATTTTTAATTGTTATAAAGGAGCTGTTGACGAGGATTGAACTCGTGACCTCTTCCTTACCAAGGAAGTGCTCTACCACTGAGCTACAACAGCCTGTAAGTGGGCAGTGATGGATTCGAACCACCGAAGGCGAAAGCCAGCTGAGTTACAGTCAGCCCCATTTGGCCACTCTGGTAACTGCCCTAGGAATTTGAGCCTCTTGTCGGATTCGAACCAACGACCCCGAGATTACAAATCACGTGCTCTGGCCAGCTGAGCTAAAGAGGCATTAAAACAAGCCGAAAAAGGTAAGAGCAGAATCCATCTTTTCGGCTTGCAAAGTTACGCTTTTTTCGTCATCTGACAAAACATTTTCGCATTTTTATTTCAAAAAAATATCATTTTTGCGTCAGATAGCTCATATACAAGCATTTAACAAGTTTATATTGCCAAGTTACTCCTTATCTTTAGCCTTTTTTACTTGTTTTTCGAGTGCTTCGAGCGACAAATCTATTGCTTCTTCGAATGAATCACACGTTTTGGAAGCAAAGAATTTTCCATAGGAGCCTGCAAAATTGATTTGAACTTCTTTATTAAGATTAGTTTCAGGTTTAACTACTTTCAAAGTTAGTTCGAGGAGAGAAGCATGAGCATCCCAGCGTTCAACTTTAGCAGTTTTTTTCTGAATGAACTGTTGAAGTTTCTCATTAGGTTCAAACTTGATTGGATTGATTTTGATTTCCATAATTACCTCCAGTTTTTAAGTATTGAAAAAAAATTCAGCCACGAGGGTGTGACTTTTTGTATTCGTTCTTGAGTTGTTCGAACGACACGTGGGTGTAAATCTGCGTTGTAGCGAGGGACTCGTGACCGAGTAACTCTTTAATCACATTGAGGTCAGCACCATGGTTCAGCATTGCCGTAGCAAACGAGTGTCTTATCACATGAGGACTAATTTTTGATTGAGAAGAGACCTGTCCCATCACTTTTTTTACTATAAAATAAATGTGTGACGGACTCAGAGGTTTTCCGAGGTTGTCAACGAAGAAAGAATCGCATCGTTCTGGGAACAATTCGTCACGCAAAGTGCGGTAATTCGTCATTTTTTCGGCAAGATCGTTACCAAAAGGAACGATTCTTTGCTTGTTTCCCTTGCCTAAAACGGACAATTTTGCACCTAAAATATCGACATCAACATCTTTAAGTCCAGCAACTTCAGACCGTCTCAACCCTGTTTGGTATATAGTCTCAATGAGCATAATGTTTCTTACGTCGTCAAAGTTACAACTATTTTCCAACATTTCCAAACATTCGTCCATTTCTTTTTCAAGAAAATACACAGGAAGGGTTTTAGACTTTTTTGGGAGTGGTACACCGATGGTTGGATTGACTGTACGTTCATTGACGAAACCCTTGAGTATTAGCCAATGGTAAAACGAATTAAGAGCAGACACCTTACGATGCACAGAACTTGCCTTCATTTCCATTTCGCCAACGAGCCACATAACCCAATTTCTCACATCATCCGAGGTCAGCGACAAATCGTCCAAAGATTTACCTTGGGAGGAGAGCCATTGAGAAAGTTGTGTAAGGTCCTCCATATAAGCGAAAGCGGTATGAACTGAAAAATTCCGCTCATACCGCAAGTATTCTATGAAATTCTGAATCATTCTTCGTCAAGATGCATGTGCTGCACATATATGGCATGCTGCATTTTCTCGCGCTTCAAGACAGAAGGTTTGTCGAACTGCTGACGACGGCGGAGTTCTTTAACAACACCTGTTTTTTCGAATTTACGTTTGAATTTTTTGAGAGCCTTCTCAATGTTCTCGCCCTCTTTTACTGGAACTACAATCATTTTTTTGATTCTTTTTTAGGCGGAATCATCTATTTTTCGGATTCCTGTTATTAATTTTCTTTTTAATTATCGCACAAATATGACGACAATGCATCGCCCCGAAATGGGAGTGCAAAGATACAACTAATTTTTCAATCAACAATCACTTTTCCAAGAAAAATTAATAAATCACCTCCTTTAGAATCTTATAAAATTGATTAACTGTTATTTAATAGCAATTTTTTCGACACGTCTCAAGTGCCTTCCACCCTCAAAATCGGTACGGAAGAAAGTTTTCACTACCTCCAAAGCATCACATTCGGCAATAAAACGAGCAGGAAGTGACAAAACATTTGCATTATTATGCTGACGTGCAAGCGTAGCGAGTTCTGTATTCCAGCAAATAGCAGCACGACATCCTTGATGTTTATTCACTGTCATAGATATTCCGTTAGCGGAGCCACAGATTGCCACACCGAACTGACACTCACCATTCTCGACAGCAAAAGCCAGTGGATGAGCAAAATCAGGGTAATCGCAACTTACGGCAGAATGAGTACCAAAATCGTTCACTTCTGCACCTTGCGATTCAAGATACTTCTTCACTATAGTCTTCAGTTCAAAGCCTGCATGATCTGAAGCAATACCTATTTTCAAATTTTTAAGAGCATCCATACACTACATAAAATAAGGGTGGTTCTTATATAGAACAAATTCGTAAGCCATTATTATTCAGCATATCACTTTGAATATGTCCAATCCAATTAACAGAATGTCTTAAAAAGACTTCCATCCTTGAGCCTTGAGCGTGAATGTCTGACCATCGCGTGTGACAAGCAACTGTCCCTCGGAAGCATCAGTTATGTGACCAATCACATGAATTCCCTCAAGGTCTTTCACCTTTTCATATTCTGCAAGTGGAACTGTGAATAGCAATTCATAATCCTCCCCACCATTCATTGCCACGGTTGTCAAGTTCATATTGAACTCCTCAGCCATTGAAGCAGTCTGATAATCAATAGGAATTTTATTTTCATAAACAGCACACCCTACGCCACTCTCTTTGCAGATATGCAACAGTTCAGAGGAAAGTCCATCTGAGACATCAATCATAGAGGTAGGAACGACATTATGCTCACGTAGGAATTTGATTGTATCAACGCATGCTTCAGGTTTGAGTTGACGTTCGATGATATACTCTTTTCCAGCGAAATCAGGTTGAAAATCATTGTCACCAGTTTCTTGGAATATTTTATTTTCGCGCATCAAAAGTTGGAGACCCATATAAGCTGCACCGAGGTCTCCAGTCACACAAATCAGGTCATTTACCTTTGCTCCACTGCGCTTCACGGCCTTGTCTTTTTCAACAACACCCATACAAGTTATACTGATAGTTAGACCAGTACGGGACGAGCAAGTATCACCACCAACGACATCAACACCCGCCTTATCACAAGCCAAATAGATTCCAGCATAAAGTTCTTCAATCTGCTCAACAGAGAAACGGCTTGACAACCCGATGCACACCAAAAGCTGCGTAGGTTGAGCATTCATAGCGCAAACGTCAGAGATATTCACCATCGCTGCCTTATATCCGAGATGTTTCAGCGGACAATATGCTAGGTCGAAATGAATACCCTCCAAAAGCATATCGGTTGTTGCCACGACCTCCTTATCACCATAATTCATTACTGCACAATCATCACCTACACCATTAACAGTAGATGTGTTATGAGGTTTGAAATCCTTCGTAAGTCGCTCAATAAGACCAAATTCGCCTAATTCTTCTATCTTCATTGCAGTGTTATCTGAAAACGGGTGCAAAGTTACACTAAATTTTTTACATACAAATGCTTTTTTCCCATTTTTTATTGCTATCTTTGACGAAAATTTTCAGACACAAAATGAAACACCTTTTTGCACCCTTCACAATGCTGATAATGCCGCTTCTATTGACTGCTCAATCGGTTAGTAGAGAGGGAATTAAATTAGCACAATCACTGTCATTAATCGAAAATGCGTACGTTGACACAATCACATCCGAAAACATTGCTGGGGCAGCAATTCGCGCAATGTTAAACGAGCTTGACCCACATTCTTCATACGTTCCAGCCAGCGATGTAGCCGAAAGTCGCGAAGGTCTGGAGGGGAATTTCGAAGGTATTGGGGTCACCTACGTCATGATAAACGACACTGTAATCATAGACCAGGTAATCCAAGGTTGTCCAGCTGAAAAGGGAGGAATATTACCGGGGGACAGAATAACCCATGTAGATGGAATTGCTGTTTCGGGTGTAAAAATGAAACTCAGTCAAGTCCCGAAACTAATTAGGGGCAGCAAAGGAACAACCGTAAAAATAACACTCTTTCGTCCTTCGGTCAACGAAACAATTGACTTAAGACTCATACGGGACAAAATACCGCTCAACTCCGTAGATGCAGCATTCTATGTTTCGCCAGGCATTGGTTATATCAAGGTCAGCAACTTCTCGGTGACCACCCCGGAAGAATTTCGCAAAGCACTTTCAACCCTTGAGAAAACAGGTAAACTCAAAAAACTCATCATAGACCTGCAATCCAACGGAGGGGGAGTCATGCAATCAGCCGTTGACATAGTATCACACTTCCTGCCAAAGGGACGGAATGTCGTATCAATGCGAGGTGTCCATTTACCGACATCCATTTCAAAATCCGAAGGATATAAACAATACAAAATACCTGTTGCCGTTCTGGTTGACGAATACACAGCCTCAGCCAGCGAGATTGTATCGGGAGCACTTCAGGATTGGGATCGTGCGACAATCATCGGACGACGCACCTTCGGCAAAGGACTGGTACAGCGTATTTTCCCAATGAACGATGGTTCCGAAATTCGTTTAACCATTGCACGATACTACACACCATCAGGGCGCAATATCCAAAAGCCATACAAAGGTGGTGTTGACAACTACTACAAAGACATAGAAAACAGATACAAACATGGTGAACTGATCAACCCGGACTCAGTTCAATTTCCGGATTCACTGAAATATTCAACTCTGGTAAAACACAGAACAATATATGGAGGAGGAGGTATTTTTCCGGACATATTTGTACCTCTTGACACATCATTCAACACTCCACTCTACCGCAAACTCGTAGCAAAAGGCATTGTCAACAAAGTTTGTCGTCAATACACAGACCAGAACAGAGACGCCCTCATCAAACAATATCCTGATTTTGAAGCCTATAAAGCGGGATTCAAAGAAGAGGAAAAAATCAGGGAGAATATAGAGAAAGAAGCAAAGGAAGAGAAAATAGAATACACAGCCGAGGAACTGGATAAAATTTCGAGTACAATTCTATTGCAAAGCAAAGCCATTATAGCACAGTCACTTTACGGCACTGAGTATTTCTACCACATCATCACGCCACTGAACGACGGACTTCAAACAGCAATAAAATTCTTTAAGTGAGTTCTATGAATTCATTTTGAGTGTTTTTAAAGTTTGTTTTGAGCAGATTGCTGTACGGAATAAGGGCGTAGCAGGTAGGGTGTTCAAAATTGGATTAAAAACGAGACCAAAATCATTATAGGTGAGTTCTTTAAATTTACTCAATTTTCGCATGTTCAGCCTGGAAGACCTTATCTCAAGTT